>DAICZL010000174.1 GCA_027311165.1 bacterium | reverse complement strand
GCCCGCCGGCGTTGTTGATCAGGATGTCCGGATCTGGGCAGGCCGCGAGGGCCGCCGCCCGGCCTGCCTCGGTCGCGATATCGCCCGGCGCGATCGTGACCGTGGCCCCGGTCGCGGCGCGGATCTCGGCCGCGCTGCGTTCCAGGGTTTCAAGCGTGCGCCCGGTGATGGTCACCGCGACACCTTCGCGGGCGAGCGCCATGGCGCAGGCGCGGCCGAGCCCCTTGCTCGCCGCGCAGACCAGTGCCTTCCGGCCCTGCAATCCGAGATCCATCGCCCCGTCTCCCCGCGATCCGTGTGGCCCGCGCCGGAGGCGGCGCGGGGGCAGTCCTGCCGGCCGGTCCCGCCCGGCCGGCGGTCAGGCCGCCGAGCCGATCCGCCCGCCGAGCTCATCCTCGATATGCACCCGGATGATCTCGTCGAACGAGGTCTCCGGCTGGAAGCCGAAGGAGAGGGCCCGGCTCGCGTCGAACCTGCGCGGCCAGCCGGCGACGATGGCGGCGATGGCGGGATCGGGCTCGCGGCGGATCAGCCGCACCGCGGCCTCTCCGGCGACCCGGCGCAGCGCCTCGATCTGCTCGCCCACGGTGGCCGACAGGCCGGGCATGGACAGGCTGCGCCGCCAGCCCAGCGGGGCGAGGTCCATGCTGGCGGCGTGCAGCAGGAAGCCCATCGCGGTGCGGGGGCTCGCATGCCAGTGGCGCACGCTGTCATCCACCGGCAGCACCGCCGGCAACCCGACCAGCGGCTCGCGCAGGATGTTGGAGAAGAAGCCCGAGGCGGCCTTGTTCGGCTTGCCGGGGCGGATGCAGATGGTCGGCAGGCGGATGCCGATGCCATCGAAGAAGCCGCGCCTGGAATAATCCGCCAGCAGCAATTCGCCGATCGCCTTCTGGGTGCCGTAGCTGGTCAGCGGCGTGGTGAAGAACTCGTCGCCGATGGCCTCCGGGAAGGGCGCGCCGAACACCGCGATGGAGGAGGTGAACACCACGCGCGGCCGGTAGGGCGCCGTCGCGCCCTGGCCGCTCCCGAGGCGCCTGATCGCCTCGAACAACATTCGGGTGCTATCGAGATTGACGCGGTAGCCCTTGTCGAAATCGGCCTCCGCCTCGCCCGAGACGATGGCCGCGAGATGGAAGATCACATCCGGTCGGCCGGCGATCGCCGCCTCGGCGGCGCCCGGATCGGCAAGATCGGCCGCGCCGGTCCTGATCGTGCCGGCGAACCCCGCGGGGCCGGCGGGGGCGACCACGTCGATCAGCGTCATCGCGGTCACGGGGCGGCCACCCAGCGTGCCGTCGGCGGCCAGCCGCTCGGCGAGCTTGCGGCCCACCATGCCGGCAGCGCCCAGGATCAGGATATGCATCGGTTTCCTCCGTATCATCCGCGTGGACGATCAACGCCACTGTCGCAGGTGATACACCCAACCGCGCCGGCGACAAGCACCGGGGAACGCAACCCGCCTGCGCAGCTTTCTCGGCGCGGAGGACGCCCGCATGCCGCCCGGTCGGGAGGGCCGGGCCGGCGAGGCTCCAAGGCAGCGCCCCCCGCCCTGCCTGCCCCACCGGTGCGCGATGGACGAGCCGCCCAAGCCCGCGCATCCTGCCCCGGCGCGCGCCGCCCCTGGCGCCGATCCCGGAGCGAGACCGATGACCGAGCCTCCCGTCCCGCGCTATGGCGTTCGTGAAGCCACCGCTGCGGCCGGAGAACTCGATGTCCATGCCGAGGAGATCCGCCTGCTCGGCCATACCGTGCTCGATAGCGGTCTCGACGCCGCCGCAGTGGCCGATCTGCGGGGACGGATCGATCCGGTGATCGCGCAGCAGGAACAGGAATTCGGCGGACCAGGCGCCCTGGCACGAATCGGCGATGCCGATACCGGCCGCGCCATGCTGGCCTATGACGAGGCGTTCCTCGGCCTCGCCACCAATCCGCGCCTGCTCGGGCTGGTCGAGCGGCTGCTGGGCGCGGTGTTCCTGCTGAGCCAGCAGAACGCCATCGTCCTGCGGCCACAACGGGATCATGGCCAGGCGCGCTACCATCGCGATCTGCCCTGGCAGCATTTCACCTCGAGCCGCCCGCTCGCGCTCAACGCGCTGTTCTGCGCCGATGCCTTCACCGCGGAGAACGGCGCGACACGCGTCATTCCCGCCTCGCACAGACAGGAACCCTTCCCCTCCGACCCGCTGGTGCGCCGGGTCGAGCGGGTGATCACCGCCCCCGCCGGCGCCTTCATCGTGCTGGATGCGATGCTGTTCCACAGTGGCGGGCACAACACGACAGCGGCGCCGCGGCGGGCGGTCAATCACGTGTTCGTTCTGCCCTTCATGCGCCAGCAGGTCGATCTGCCGGCGATGCTGGGTGGCCGCCATGCCGAGGATCCGCTGCTGCGCCGGCTGCTCGGCTATGACAGCCGCACCCCGGCCAGCGTGCGCGACTGGCGCGCCGGGCGGCCCGGCGGGAGCTGACGACAGGCGGCCTCCGGGGCCGGCGCCCCTGATGCGGATGCGCGGCTGCAAGCGCGGGCGCGTTGGCCAAAGGGGCTGGCAAGGCCGGTGGCTTCGCCCCCATGGCCAATGGGGGAACTCACCGGGGGTGGGCCGGACCCCATCCGCTGCTTGATACCCCGATCGGATGCGGGTGCGCGGCGCCGGGCTTCGGTCCGCGGCGATCCCGCGCTACAGCTTCCGCCGCCCCCGCCGCTTGTCCGGATCATAGCCCACGCCGCCCGGACCCAGCGGCTCGGGGGTGCGATCACGCTTGGGCCGCAGGCTCGCCGAGGCGGCAGGCGGCGGGGCGAGGCCGAGATCGAGCGCCTCCAGCCGGCGGATCTCGTCGCGCAGCCGCCCCGCCTGCTCGAACTCCAGATCGGCGGCGGCGGCGCGCATCCGCTTTTCCAGCTCGGCGATCGAGGATTTCAGATCCTTGCCGACGAATTCGGCAATCCCCGTCTCGGCCACCGGCGCGACCGTGACATAGTCCTGCTCGAACACCGAGGACAGCACCTGGCCGATCTGCTTGCGCACGGATTGCGGGGTGATGCCATGCGCCTCGTTCCACGCGGTCTGGCGGGTGCGCCGGCGGTCGGTCTCCTCGATCGCCCGGCGCAGGCTGTTGGTCATGACATCGGCATAGAGGATCACCCGGCCCTCGACATTGCGTGCCGCCCGCCCGATCGTCTGGATCAGCGAGGTCGCCGAGCGCAGGAAACCCTCCTTGTCGGCGTCCAGGATCGCCACCAGCGCGCATTCGGGAATGTCGAGCCCCTCGCGCAGCAGGTTGATTCCCACCAGCACGTCGCACACGCCAAGCCGCAGGTCGCGGATGATCTCGATGCGCTCCAGCGTGTCGATGTCGGAGTGCAGATAGCGCACCTTCACCCCGTGCTCGGTCAGATATTCGGTGAGATCCTCGGCCATCCGCTTGGTCAGCGTGGTCACCAGCACCCGCCCGCCGCGCGCGACGGTGGCGCGGCATTCGGCCAGCAGATCGTCCACCTGCCGCTCGACGGGGCGGATCTCGGTCGCCGGATCGATCAGGCCGGTCGGGCGGATCACCTGCTCGGCGAAGACCCCGCCGGTGCGCTCCATCTCCCACGGGCCGGGGGTCGCGCTGACGAACAGGGTCTGCGGGCGGAAGCGCTCCCATTCCTCGAATTTGAGCGGCCGGTTGTCGATGCAGGAGGGCAGGCGGAAGCCGAATTCCGACAGCACCGTCTTGCGGTTGAAGTCGCCGCGATACATCCCGCCGATCTGCGGCACCGTCACGTGGCTTTCGTCCACGATCAGCATCGCGTTCTCGGGCAGATACTCGAACAGCGTCGGCGGCGGCTCGCCGGGATTGCGGCCGGAGAGGTAGCGCGAATAATTCTCGATCCCCTTGCAGGATCCGGTGGTCTCCATCATTTCGATGTCGAAGGTCGTGCGCTGCTGCAGGCGTTCGGCTTCCAGCAGCTTGCCTGCCGCGACGAACTGATCGAGGCGTTCGCGCAGTTCGGTCTTGATCGCGCCCACCGCCTCGGTCAGCGTCGGCCGGGGCGTGACATAGTGGCTGTTGGCATACACCGTCACGCCTTCCAGCGCGGCGGTCTTCTCGCCGGTCAGCGGGTCGAACTCGCTGATGCTCTCGATCTCCTCGCCGAACAGCGAGATGCGCCAGGCACGGTCCTCGTAATGGCTGGGGAAGATGTCGACGGTCTCGCCGCGCATGCGGAAAGCGCCGCGCTGGAAGGCGACATCGTTGCGGCGGTACTGCAATTCCACCAGCGCCCGGGCCAGCCGGTCGCGGTCGATGCGGCCGCCGACCTCGAGCTTGGCGACCATCTTGGCGTAGGTCTCGACCGAGCCGATGCCGTAGATGCAGGAGACGGACGCGACGATCACCACATCGTTGCGTTCCAGCAGCGCCTGGGTGGCGGCATGGCGCATGCGGTCGATCTGCTCGTTGATCTGCGCGTCCTTCTCGATATACGTGTCGGTGCGCGGGACATAGGCTTCCGGCTGGTAGTAGTCGTAGTAGCTGACGAAATATTCCACCGCATTGTCGGGGAAGAAGCTTTTCATCTCCCCGTAGAGCTGGGCGGCCAGGGTCTTGTTGGGCGCCAGGATCAGGGTGGGGCGCTGCTCGGACTCGATCACCTTGGCCATGGTGAAGGTCTTGCCCGAGCCGGTGACGCCCAGCAGCACCTGGTCGCGCTCCCACGCCCGCACGCCGGCCACCAGGTCGCGGATGGCGGCGGGCTGGTCGCCCGCGGGCTGGTAGTCGGCCACCACCGCGAACCGCTTCGTCACCGGCCGGGGCGGCTGCTTCTGCGGCATGAACGCCACATTCCCCGGGCGGGCGAGCATCGGGGGGAGCAACTGCGTCTGGGACATCTCGGTCTCCGTTAACCGAGGTCAGATTGGGTCTCGGCAGCGCCGGCGCCAGGGCGGAGGTCGCGCGGGGGGAGCACAGGCAAGGTCCGGGCCGTGCCCGCAAGCCCGAACGGCATCCGCCAGGCGACCCCGGACGCCGGACCGTCGCCAGGATGGGCGAGGCAGGGACGCGCCCCACGGCCTTGCGGAACCCGGGCGAGCCGCTTGCCATGGCGTGTTCCCGGCACCTCCACATAGCGATGCAGGACGGCCGCCAGGCCGAAGCACAGGCCGAAGGTCACCGGCAGCCAGACCGCCAGGAACAGCCCGTGGCCCGGATGCAGCACGCCGAGCGTGGCCACCAGGCTCAGCCGCAGGACCGGCATCTGGACGATGTAAAGCGGATAGGAGATCGCCCCGGCCCACAGCGCCAGGCGTCCGGCCGGGTGGTCCAGCCAGCGCTCGGCCGCCGGCAGGAGCGACAGGCCCCAGAACCCCAGCCACACCAC
>DAICZL010000173.1 GCA_027311165.1 bacterium | reverse complement strand
CCCCAGCCCTATCCCTCGACCAGCCCTAGCCCTCGAACGGATCCCGCACCAGGATCGTATCATCGCGTTCCGGGCTGGTGGACAGCAGCGTCACCGGCGCCTCCACCAGTTCCTCGATGCGGCGGACATATTTCACCGCCTGTGCCGGCAGGTCCGCCCAGGACCGGGCGCCGCGGGTCGAGCCTGCCCAGCCTTCCACCGTCTCGTATTCCGGCACCGCCGCCGCCTGGGCGCCGGGTGCTGCGGGAAGGTGGCGGAAGCGCTCGGCCCCGATCCGGTAGCCGGTGGCGATCTTCAGTTCCGCCAGCCCGTCCAGCACGTCGAGCTTGGTCAGAGCCAGGCCCTGGATGCCGGCGACTTTCACCGCCTGGCGCACCAGCGCGGCGTCGAACCAGCCGCAGCGCCGGCGCCGGCCGGTCACGGTGCCGAATTCATGGCCGCGATCGCCCAGCAGCTGTCCGGTCGCGTCGAACAGTTCGGTGGGGAAGGGGCCGGCGCCGACCCGCGTGCTGTAGGCCTTGGCGATGCCCAGCACGAAGCCCACGGCGCCGGGCCCCACGCCGGCGCCGGCGGCGGCGGTGGCGGCCACGGTGTTGCTGCTGGTCACGAACGGATAGGTGCCGTGATCGACATCCAGCAGCACCGCCTGGGCGCCCTCGAACAGGATGCGCCGCCCGGCGCGGCGGGCCTCGTCCAGCCGCTGCCACACCGGCTCGGCATAGGGCAGCAGCCGCGGGGCGAGGCTCAGCAGCCGCTCCAGCAGCGCCTGCTTGGCGAAGGTCTCCGCGCCCAGCCCGGCCAGCAGCGTGTTGTGGTGCAGCAGCAATTCGTCGAGCTTGGCCGACAGCGTGTCGGGCTCGGCCAGGTCGCAGACGCGGATGGCGCGGCGGGCCACCTTGTCCTCATAGGCCGGGCCGATGCCGCGCCCGGTGGTGCCGATCCGTGCATCGCCGCGGGCCGTCTCCCGCGCGCGGTCGAGCGCGCCGTGCAGCGGCAGGATCAGCGTCGCGTTCTCGGCGATGCGCAGGCTTTCCGGCCCGACCGGCAGGCCCTGGGCGCGCACCCGGTCGATCTCGGCCAGCAGCGCCTCCGGATCCACCACGACGCCGTTGCCGATGATGCCGAGCTTGCCGCGCACCAGGCCCGAGGGCAGCAGCGACAGCTTGTAGGTCTCGTTGCCCACCACCAGCGTATGGCCGGCATTATGGCCGCCCTGGAAGCGCACCACGATGTCGGCGCGGCTGGCCAGCCAGTCCACGACCTTGCCCTTGCCCTCGTCGCCCCACTGGGCGCCGATCACCGCCACGTTCGCCATGGTCTCTCCGTTCAGCCGCGCGGGACGGGGGTTGCTTCCCCCTCGCGCAGGATATGGCTGCAGCCCAGCCTCGCGGCCTCGGCGGTCTCGTCGGGCCGGTGTTCCAGCCCCGCCACCGTCGCGAAGCCGGCCTGGCGCAGGGCCGCGCCCTGGGCCTCGGGCGTGGCGGCGGGCAGATACACGCGCGGGCGCGTGCCGCGCGGGGGCACCGCCCGCAGCACCGCATCGGGGAACAGCGTGAGGCCGGTCGCCGGCTCGGTCTCGCCGCAGACATAGCGTCCGCCGCGGCCCAGCTCCTCATGGCGTCCCGGCGCGTAGACCGTGACCGAGACGCCGGTATGGTAGCGGAAGCCGCGGAACTCCACCGGATCGACGGTCAGGCGCAGGCCCGGCGCGCGGGCCAGGATCGCCTCGGTGGTGGCTTCCAGCCGGTCGGCCAGGGTCCTGGCGGCTTCGGGCAGGGGCAGGCGCCGCAGCGCCGCCAAAGCCGGCCCGGCGGGG
>DAICZL010000172.1 GCA_027311165.1 bacterium | reverse complement strand
GCCCGCCTCCGCCCGGTTGAACCCCAGTTGCAGGAAGCTGCGGATCATTCGCCCGCTCTGCGAGGTGCCGGCGATGATCGCCTTCACCCCGGCGCCGTGCACCAGCGGATTGGCGGTGCCGGCATCATCTGCCGCGGCGGTCTTGAAGAACGCCGCCAGGTCGCGTGTGACCGCGAACCCGAGCCCCAGCACCAGCGGATCGCGCGCCCGGTAGATCAGCTCATAGAGACGGCCTGGCTGGAACCCCCCGGCCAGGCAGATCATGCGGTCCGCGGCGAGGCTCGCCGCCTCGCCCGCACAGGGGCCGAAATGCCAGTCCGTGGCGGGGATCGGCACGCGCGGCTCGGCCTCCTTCGCGCGCACCGTCAGGCTGGGCAGGAAACCGTCCGGCAGGGGCGTCGCGTTGTCGGTCGAGACCGTGGGATAGGCCGCGTGGCTGCGCCCGGTGAACCAGCCGGCCGATAGCGGCAGGCTCGGCGCCGGCGCCTGGGTCACCAGTTCGCTGCGCACCAGGCCGGTGAGCGGCGTGCCGTCCCGATTGGCGGCGACCGGCACCGACAGCGTCATCCGGTGATCGCCCGCCAGCACATCGGCCTGCCAGCCGAACCAGACGATGCTGTAGCCCTGGCGCTGGAGGAACCCGTCCCCGGCATCGGCCACGTCGTTGATCGCATCGAGCCCGGCCGGAATGTCGGCGTTGAACACCGGCAGCGCGAGCTTGTTGCCACGGTTGAGCACGCTGAACAGCAGCACATGGTTGGCCTGCGCCGGATCGGCCGGGCGCAGCAGGTCGAGATCGGTCTCGTATTCCACCATGCCGCGGGCATTGCGCGGGGCGAGGCCGATATCCTGGATCACGGCATTGTCCGGCGCTTCGGGGTCCACCTCGCCATGGGCACGCCCGATCAGGCGCTGATACGCGCCCACCGGCGCGAAGGCCGCGCCGCCGAAGGCCGGGGCGACGCTCAGGATCTCGATCCGGGTGATGCGCGCCTGGGCCGGCACGGATGCAGCCGACAGCAAGGCCAGGGCGACGGCTTGGACGAAGGGGCGCATCTTGTTCCTCCCATGGACGCGGGGATCACTATTCCACCACCCCAGGGCGGCCGGAAGCGGGCCGCGGTGGCTTTCCAGCCCCCCTGGCGCGCGTGTAGAAATCTTTCATGGCCCGTCCGTCACGCCCGGAATTCCCCCCGCCCGTCCTGATCGACACCACCGAGGCGCTGGCCGCCCTGTGCCAGCGGCTGCGGGGGGAACGCTTCGTCACCGTCGATACCGAATTCATGCGCGAACGCACCTACTGGCCGGAGCTGTGCGTGGTGCAGCTGGCCGGCACCGCCGAGGTGGCGGTGGTGGACGCCGAGGCCGGCGGGATCGATCTCGCCCCGCTCGGCGCGCTGCTCGCCGATACCGCGGTGACCAAGGTGTTCCACGCCGCGCGCCAGGACATCGAGATCTTCGTGCTGCGCTTCGGCGACGTGCCCCGGCCGCTGTTCGACACCCAGATCGCCGCGATGGTGGCGGGCTTCGGCGACCAGGTAGGCTATGACGCGCTGGTGGCATCGCTGACCGGCGGGTCGATCGACAAGGCGCATCGTTTCAGCGACTGGGCAGCGAGGCCGCTGTCGCCGGCGCAGATCACCTATGCCGCCGCCGATGTCACCTATCTGCGCGGCGTGTATGAGAAACTCTGCGAGCGGCTGGCCCGCGACGGGCGACTCGAGTGGGTGGGCGAGGAGATGGCGGCGCTGGCCGATCCCGCGAGCTACCGCCCCGACCCGGAGGCGATGTGGGAAAGGCTGCGCCCCCGCTCCACCAACCGCCGCTTCCTGGGCATCCTGCGGGCGATCGCCGCCTGGCGCGAGCGCGAGGCGCAGCGGTCCAACATTCCCCGCCAGCGCATGCTGAAGGACGAGATGCTGCTGGAGATCGCCGCCACCGCACCGGACGATGCGGAAACCCTGGCGCGCGCCCGCGGCGTGACGCGCGGCTTCGCCGAGGGCCGCACCGGCGCCTCGCTGCTCGCCGCGATCGCGGCGGCCAAGACCCTGCCCGAGGACGCGCTGCCCGAAGCCCCGGGCGGACGCGACGGACCGCGGCCCTCACCGGCGCTGGTGAGCCTGCTGAAGGTGCTGCTGGCGGCGAAATGCGAACAGCACAATGTCGCGCCCAGGCTGCTCGCCTCCTCCGAGGAGATCGAGCGGCTGGCGGTGGAGGACGCGCCCGATCTGCCCGCGCTTTCGGGCTGGCGGCGGGAGGTGTTCGGCGAGGACGCGCTGGCCCTGAAGGCCGGGCGGATCGCGCTCGGCGTGGAAGGACGGCGGGTGAAGCTGCTGCGCGCCTGATCCGACAGCGGCGCCTGCCGCCCGAGCCCGGCGCCCCCCGACGCCTCGTTTCATCGGGTTCGCGACCACCCCCGGCGACAGGGGGCGTCCGGGGTGGCCACGCGGCCGGCGGCCTGCAAGCCCCGTTCGGCAAACCCCGTTCGGCAAATCCCGTTCCGCGGCGGCCTCAGATCCGCGGCGGCCTCAGAAACCGAACATGTGATCCAGCGAGAAGCCCCCGGCCTCGTCCATCAGGCCGTGATAGCCGAACAGCCGGCAGGTCTGGTCGCGGATCAGCACATAGCCGCGCTCTCCCGCCCGCTCCAGCGCCGCATTGCCGAATATCTCGTGCGGCCAGACCATCGCCGAGCCCGAACAGGCGATCGCCAGCGACGCCTCCTCGAGCACCGCACCGGTCCCGTCGGTCAGCAGCAGCCGCGTCGCCGAACGCGGATGCCAGGGCGCGGAGGATGGGTAGATCAGCGCCGAAAAGCTGCGCCGCCTGCCCTGCCCGAGTTTCAGGAACAGCCGCGTGGACAGGCCCGGCGGCGCGCCGGCATAGGATTGCGGCTCGTCGCGATAGGTCATCACGGTGTTGAACATATGCGCGCCGAAGCTGCTCTCGGCAGCGTGGCCGGAGCCGCGATGCTCGTAGCGCAGCAGCGCGTGCAGCCAGCCATCCGCCTCCCCGCCATCGCGGAAATCATAGACCAGATCGGCGTGCCCGCCCTGCTCGTGCAGCGCCGCATCGGCCAGCACCGCATCCAGATCGAGCGCCAGGTCGTGATCGCGCGGCAGGTTTCCGAGGAAGCGCTCGGCGATCAGCGTTCCCTCGGCGTCGAAGATGTCGAGCCGCAGCGGCAGGCTGGTCTGCCGTTCGGCCATCGGCGTCGGCAGCACGATGGTGCGGAAATGCCGACGCGCCAGCACCGGGAACGGCAGCAGATAGCCGCGGCCAAGCTGCGCCGGCAGGCGGGGAATGGCGGGATCGGCGACCAGATCGGCGCGCTCGACATTCATATGGGCGATGCGCACCCGCTCCGCCCGGCGCACCTCGTAGCGAGGGCGAACCACGTGGCGGCCGCTGCGCAGCTCGATCTGGGCCGGCCAGTGCAGGCCTGGCAGCAGATCCGACACATCGAGCGCGCGCGTGGCGAAGGGGCCGATCTCGGCATCGAGCGCCACCGGCTGCTCCGCGCCGATGCGATCGAGCGCCAGGGTGCCGGCGGGGATCGGGATCGCATGGCTGTTCTGCACCCACAGCACCACCCGCTCATCGGCCCGCGGTGCGGGCAGGCCGGCATAGCGGTCGGACGGCCAGGCATTGGCGTCGTGGGTGCAGGACAGGCTCGGCCCGTTGGCCGAACCGTAGGTATCGAGCGCGTATTTCACCACATCATGCCCGGCCGCGCCGATCGCGTGGAGGAATAACTGGCCGGTGAAGCCGGGCAGGCCGAAGCGCGCGCGCAGTTCGCCACTGTCGATCACGATGCCGCCCGCCCCGGCCGGGACCGGCTCTTCCCAGGTGGCGATCGGGGTGCCGGCGGCATCGAACAGGCGCAGCCACAGACGCACCGCGCCGGCGCCATAGCCGGCCCAGTAATTGGCGCTGACCAGCCGGGTCGAGAGCCCGTCCTCGTCGCGGAAGAAGGCGAAATTGGTGGCGAAGTTCAGCCGGTCCAGATAGCGGCCCCGATTGGTCAGCATCGCCTCGGGCAGCCGCGCGGCATCCAGGGTGAACAGCCTTGCCCCGGCCGGCAGCAGATGGGTGATGCGGGCGGCGATCCGCTGGGCATCGAAGGCGGCGATCAGCACCGCGCCGGCCCCGCTGGCGGGCAGCTCGGTGAGTGCCCGCGCCGTCCGGCCGGCCCGCGCCGCGCCGATCTTCGCCACGTCATGGACGAACACGCCGCCGAGCCCGGGCAGTTCGGGATAGAGCGCGAGCAGCGCATCGGCGATGCCGTCGGGATCATACAGCGCGAGCGGGCCGGCGGCGGCGAGTTGGGCGTAGAGCGCGCCGATCGCCTCGGCCGCCAGCGGATGGGCGAGCGCCTTGTAGATGACATTGCCGCCCTGCACCTGGTCGAACGTCCGGATATCCAGCATCGGCCCCCCAGCAACGGCCCCTGTGGCCGCAAGCGTTACAGCACCAGCCGCCGCCGCACTTCCGCCGCCACCTCCGCCGTGTCGTCGAGCGGCGCAGTCTGCCACGGCGCCCAGCGCCCGGCGAAGGGCCGCACCCTGCCATCCGCGATCAGCTCGGCGGTGAACTGCCCGATGCGCCGGGAACGGCCGGGCAACCGGGCTAGCATGACCGGGGCACTGGTGGCCACCGCCTCGGAGAGCATCGACACGCTGTCCTCGGTCACCACGATGGCGTCGGCCAGCGCCAGCAGGCCGAAATATGGATTATCCCCCGTCCCATCCCAGAACCAGGCCCCGGACCCGGCCAGGGCAGCCTGCAGCGCCTGCACAGCGGAAGGATCGGTGCGGCGCGAGGGCGTCAGCGCCAGTCCCACGCCATCCCGGCGCATCATCTCCGCCAGCTGCGCCCCCAGCGCAGCCGCCACCGCTGCATCGAACCGGAAGCGGCCGTTGCTGCCGCCCAGCAGCACCGCCACCAGCGGCCGGGGCAGATCGGCCAGGCGGGGGGCCCATGTCGCCGCAGCCGCGGCCAGCCCGGCCGGGGTGACGCGGTGCAGGGCGGTGCGGCTGACCAGCACGTTGGGGCCGGTCAGCCGGTCGTGGCGACTTGCCACGATCAGGTCGAAGCGGCGCGGATCCATGCGGGGATGCTGGATGTGCACGACCCGGCGGCCTCGCTCGCGCAGCGCCGCGCCGACCGCGGCCGCAACGCCGCCGCAGCCGATCACCAGGGAC
>DAICZL010000171.1 GCA_027311165.1 bacterium | reverse complement strand
ACCCGCCTGGATACCGCCGCCGCGCGGGCGCGGCGAGGCGCGTGCTGCCAAGGATGGCGATGCAGGCAGCCTCCCTCCGGCTGGCCCATGGGTTGCCCTGCAGGGGCGCACGCGGCTGGCGCATGGCCGGGCCCGGCCGGCGATGGGGATTTCCGCTTGCATCCCCCACCCCTTTTCCCCATGTTCCGCCGCCTTGGCCAAAGGGGACGTGTCGTCCAACCGGCCGTCTGCTGGTTCGAGGGGTACGTGATGAACGCACTCACGCAACTGGGGATGGTCTCGGAACTTCCGAGCGAGAACCAGACGCTTCCCACCTGCGGCACGCCGCAGCCTGCCGAATGCGGACTGCCGCAGAAGGATTATTTCGTCGTCCGCGACGGAATGACCTTCGCCGGCATGCATCTGCTGATCGATCTGTGGGGGGCGTCGAATCTCGACGATCCCGATCTGATCGACCGGGAGCTCTGCGCCGCCGCCGCCGCCGCCGGCGCGACGATCCTGCACAGCCATTTCCATCATTTCACACCCAATGGCGGGGTTTCCGGCGTGGTGGTGCTGGCCGAGAGCCATATCTCGATCCACACCTGGCCCGAGCGCGGTTTTGCCGCGGTCGACATCTTCATGTGCGGGGAGTGCGATCCGCACCATGCGGTGCCGGTGCTGCGGGCGGCGTTCCGACCCGCCAGCATCGACCTCAGCGAGCAGCGGCGCGGGCGCATCGCCTGAGCATGGCCGCCGGCGGCGAAGCGATGGCTCCGGGCGAAACCTCCGCCGATGGCATGTCCCTGCAGGACATGGCCGTGACGGCGGACCCGCAGGCTTCGGTCGGGCCGGCGGGCTCGTGGTTCGCGGAGACGCTGTACCCGGATTGGGGCCAGCGTTTCCGCGTCGGCCGCGAACTCGCCCGGGTGCGCAGCCCGTTCCAGGACATCGTCGTGTTCGAGAGCGAAAGCCATGGCAGGGTGATGGCGCTCGACGGGGTCGTGCAGATCACCGAGGCCGACGAGTTCGTCTATCAGGAGATGCTCGCCCATGTGCCGCTGCTGGCGCATGGAGCGGCCGAGCGGGTGTTGATCATCGGTGCCGGTGATGGCGGCGTGCTGCGCCGGGTGCTGCAGCATCGCGGCGTGCTCCAGGCGGTGCTGGTCGAGATCGACGCCGAGGTGATCCGCCTGGCCCGCGCCTTCCTGCCCGAGATCGGTGGCAGCGCCTGGTCGGATCCGCGCGCCGAGGTGATCGTGGGCGACGGCATCGCCCATCTGCGCGCGGCCGAGGCCCGGGCCTATGACGTGATCATCGTGGACAGCACCGATCCGGTCGGTGTGGGCGAGGTGCTGTTCACCGACGCGTTCTACCGCGATTGCGCGCGGGTGCTGACCGGGTCGGGCGTGCTGGTGAACCAGTGCGGCGTGCCGTTCATGCAGGCCGCGGAACTGCGCGAAACCAGCGCCCGCCGCGCCCGGATGTTCCCCCATGTGACCGCCTATCTGGCCGCCGTGCCGACCTATGTCGGCGGGTTCATGACGCTGGGCTGGGCCGGCAAGGATCCGGCGATGACGGCGCTGTCCGCCGCCACCGTGCGAGCGCGGGCAGAAGCGGCCGGCGTGCTGGGCACGACACGCTACTGGACCCCCGAGATCCACGTGGCGGCCTTCCATCTGCCGCCCTACATCGCCGAGCATCTGCCCGCCTGCGGCCTCGATCCCGCCCGATAAGCCAGCGCTGGTCCGCATGCGCTATCTGCCCGTGTTCCTGGACCTGCAGGGTCGTCGCGTCCTGGTGCTGGGCGGCGGCGCGGTCGCCGCCCGCAAGGCCGAACCCCTGGCGCGCGCCGGCGCCGAGGTGGTGTGCGCCGCAAGCTTCGCGCCCGAATTGCTGGATGGCTGCGCCCTCGCTGTGGGCGCGGACGCGGCCGAGGCGGATCTGCTGGCGCTGGCGGCCGCGGCGCGGGCGCGCGGTATTCCGGTGAATATCGTCGATCGGCCGGCGCTGTGCAGTTTCATCATGCCGGCCGTGGTGGATCGCGATCCGCTGACCATCGCGGTGTCCTCGGCCGGGATCGCGCCGGTGCTGGCGCGGCTGCTGCGGGCGCGGATCGAGGCGGCGGTGCCGCCCGGCTTCGCGCGGCTCGCCGCCCTGGCCGAGACGCTGCGCGACGAGATCCGCGCAAGCCTGCCCGACACGGCGCAGCGCCGCAGGGTGCTCGAGCGGTTGTTCACCGGGCGCGTCGCCGAACTGGTGTTTGCCGGCGAGGAAGCGGCGGCGCGGCGGGAGGCGTTGGCCGAGATCGCGGAGGCTGCCGCCGGCACGCCGCGCGGGATGGTGTTCTTCCTGACCGCGGCGACGAGGGAGGCCGATCTGTTGAGCCTGCGCGCGCTGCGGCTGCTGGGCGAGGCGGACGTGATCCTGCATGACGGCGCCATCGCGCCTTCGGTGCTGGAGACGGCGCGGCGGGACGCCGAGCGCGAGGTGGCCGGCCCGGGTCTGGCCGGCCCCCTTCTGGTCCGTCTGGCCGGCGAGGGCCGCAAGGTGGTGCGGCTGCTGGCAGGCCCGCCTCCGCCGCCCGAGCTGGAGGCGCTGGCGGCGAGCCTCCGGCCGGGGCTGGTGGTGCCGCCCTGCTGACCAGCGCTGCCTATCTGGCGCCGATCAGCGGATTGCTGAACACCGTCGGCGGCGGACGCTGGGGGAAGGCCGAGCGGCCGAAATTGTCGCCCATCTGCTGGTGGGTCGCGGTCTGGTTGAACATGCCGACCGCCGGGGCAGGGGCGCCGGCCGAGACGATCAGCGGCTCGGTCCCGGCGCGGTGATCGGCGACGAAGCGCTTCAGCTGTTCATTGAGGCAGGAATAATACGCTTCTGCGCCGATCTGCACATCGACACAGATATGGGAGTCCGCCTGGTCCTGAGCGGCGCGGCCCGGCCCGGCCGGCAGCGACGCCAGCGCCAGGCCGGCTCCGATTCTCAGCGCTGGAACCAGGCCGGGGCGGTGCATGATCCGATGCATGAGGGGGCATCCTTTCAGATCGGTGCGAACCGGATGACCCTCGCACCATCCGATGAATGTGGGATTAGCGGGCAGCGGAATAAAGGAAGGCCAGGGGTTCCGCCTGGCTCTTTTCTCTCGGGCGCGCCGGCGCCTCCGGCGCCGCTCGCCCCGGCGGCGGATCAGCGCGCCAGCGCCTGGGTGCGCACCAGCCGGGCGAACAGCCCGTCCTGCTCCATCAGCTCGGCATGGGTGCCCTGCTCCACCGCGCGCCCCTCGGCCAGCACCACTACCAGATCGGCATCGCGCACCGTGGACAGCCGGTGGGCGACCACGATGGTGGTGCGCTCGTGGCGCAGCCGGGTCAGCGCCGCCTGCACCGCCGCCTCGCTTTCCGCATCGAGCGCGCTGGTCGCTTCGTCGAGCAGCAGGATCCGCGGATCGTGCAGCAGCGCCCGCGCCAGGGCCACGCGCTGGCGCTGCCCGCCCGACAGGCGCGACCCGCCCGGACCCACCGGCGTCTCGAAGCCCTGCGGCAAGGTCTCGATGAAATCGGCCGCCGCCGCCGCTGCCGCCGCGCGCAGCTCGGCATCGCTGGCGGCGGGCCGGCCCATGCGGATATTGGCGCCCACCGTGTAGTCGAACAGCAGCGTGTCCTGCCCGACATAGGCGATGGAATCGCGCAGGCTGGCCAGGCTCACCGCGCGGATGTCCACCCCGTCGATCAGGATCCGCCCGCCCGCCGCGTCGTAGAAGCGCGGGATCAGCGCCAGTGCGGTGGATTTGCCGGCCCCCGAGGGTCCGACCAGGGCGAGGGTGCTGCCGGCCGCGGCCTCCAGCGACAGCCCGGCCAGCCCGGCGCGGCCGTCCGGATAGGCGAAACGCACGTCCTGGAACGTGACGAGGCCGCGCCCGGGGGGCAGCGCCACGGCGTTCGGCGCATCGACGATGCGCGGCCGCTCATCCACCACCGCGAACACCCGCGCGAGCCCGGCCAGCCCTTCCTGCACCGCGACGTTGAGCGAGCCCAGCGCCCGCAGCGGCCGCGAGGCGATCAGCAGGGCGGCCACGAAGCCGGTGAAATTGCCGAGCGTGTTGGTCCCGACCGCGGCCCGCCAGCCGGCGAAGCCGATCACCGCGGCCACCGCCAGACCGCCCAGCACCTCCAGCACCGGATCGACCCGCGCCCGGCCGCGCGTCATGCGCATCAGCGCGCGATAGAGCTCGTTGAAGGCGTTATGGGCGCGCCTCGTCTCGGCCGCCTCCAGCCGGTACGCGCGCACGGTGCGGGCCTGTGCGAAGCTCTCGTGCAGCAGCGCCGCGGTTTCGCCCATGCGTTCCTGCATGCCGCCCGAGGCGCGGCGGATGCGCCGGCCGATCCGCTCGATCGGCAGCGCCGCCAGCGGATACAGCGCCGCGGCGATCGCGCTCAGCACCCAGTCAAGATACAGCATCGAGGCCACCAGCCCGACCACGGTGACGGCATCGGCGAGGCCGTTGACCGCGCGGGTCAGTGCCTCGCGCACCACCGTCGCATCGGTGGTGAAGCGGGCGGCGAGCGTCGCTGGTGCCTCGCGCTCCAGCCGCGCCAGGTCGGTGCGGGTCAGATGCGCGAACATCCGCCCCTGCAGCTCGCGGATCACCATCAGCACCACCTGCTGGACCGCGACGTTCTGGAAATACTGGGCCGCCGCCTTCACCGCGGTGACCATCACCACCAGCGCCGGGATCTGGTAGAGGATGCGCCGGTCATGCTCCTCGAACAGGGTGAAGGCGTGGTCGATCACCACCGGATAGAGCGCGGTGGCGCCGGCCATCACCGCGGTCAGGCCGGCGACCAGCATCAGCCGGCCGCGATGGTGGCGGACATGCTCGTGCCACAGCCGCAGCAGCAGGGCGCGGGTCGAATCCTTCGCGGTCACGGCGGAAGAGGCGTCCATGCGGCCGTGTATCAGCCGCCGACCCGCCTTGCCAGTTCCGTCCGGCAGGCTTCGGCATCGGCCAGGCAGCCGCCGTCCAGCCACCACTGCCGCACGGCCCGCAGCATCGCCCCCACCACGGGTCCCGGCGCGATGCCCAGCGCCAGCACGTCGCGGCCTTCCAGCCCGAAGACCGGGCGCGGGGTCGCCGCGATCCGTGCCCGCAATGCGGCGAAGCCCGGCCGGCCATCCTCGGCCAGCCAGGCGCGGCCGATCAGCAGCTCGGGCGGGGTTTCGGCCAGCGCCCGGCGCAGCGCGGCATCGTCCATTCCGGGATCGAGCCCCGGATCGGGCCCGCAGGGTGGGCGCAGCGCCAGCAGCTGGTCGCGCTCGGCCAGCGATAATTTCAGCCGCTCCGCCAGCCGGGCGGCATCGCCGCGCAGCAGCGCCGCCAGCCGCAGCAGCGGATCGGCCGGTGCGCCCGCGCGGATCAGGCGCGCCAGCCGGGCCGGATCGGCACCTTCCGGGAGCGCTGCCGCCAGCACCCCCGTCTGTGCCATCAGCGCCACCGCCCCGGTCGGATCGGGGGCGGCCAGGATGCGCCGCAATTCGCTCCAGACCCGCTCGACCGACAGCCGGGCGAGGCCGGGAACGGCATCACGGATCGCCGCCAGCGCCGCCGGGTCGGGCGGCCCGGCGCCATAGCGCGCCTGGAAGCGGAAGAAGCGGAACACCCGCAGATAGTCCTCGGCGATGCGCCCTGCCGGGTAGCAGACGAAGCGCACCCGCCCCGCCGCCAGATCCTCGCGTCCGGTGAAATAGTCGAACACGGTGCCGTCCGGGGTCATGGACATGGCGTTGAAGGTGAAATCCCGCCGCGCCGCGTCTTCCCGCCAGTCATCGGTGAAGGCCACGCGGGCGTGGCGGCCATCGGTCTGCTCGTCGCGGCGCAGTGTCGTGATCTCCACCCCCAGCCCGTCCGCCAGCGCGGTGACCGTGCCATGGGCGAGCCCGGTCGGGATCACCCGCAACCCCGCCCGTTCCAGCGCGCGTGTCACCATCTCGGGCGGGTCTGGCGTGGCGAGGTCGATATCGGCGACCGGGCGGCCGGCCAGCGTGTCGCGCACCACCCCGCCCACCAGCCGCGCGCCCGGCAGCGCGGCGAACACCGCGCGCAGCCCCGGTGCGGCCAGAAATTCCGGCGGGGGCACCTTGAAGGTCGCCGTCATCGCGGCGCGGCCTGCCCCGGCACGATGCGTCCGCCTTCCAGATGGGCGGGGCGATAGACGCTGCCCGGTGCCAGTCCCTGGTGCAGGCCGAACCAGACCATTGCCGCCCCCCCGCCCAGCACCCACAGGGCGAGAGCCGCGACCAGATAGAGCGGCGGCGCCGCCGCGCGGCCCAGCAGCCGCCAGCCCAGGAAGGCCAGGAACGGCACCAGGAACAAGGCCAGTTCGGAGAGACGGAGCATGGCGGTGGCACCATGAGGTATGGAGGGCGTGAAACGCTGGGAAGGCAGGAAACGCGTGGTCCGATGGAATCGCGAGGCGAGCGGCCGGTCGGCCTGCCTGCGCGGCACCGCCCCCGCCCCCGCTGGCGGGGCTGATGTCGCCTGCCGGCCCGGCTGTCAACGCGGGTGCTCACCGCGATGTGCAAGCCGGGCCGTACGAAGTGGGTTTTGAGACAGGGCACTCTCCGCTAGAGTGGTTGCGTTGCGGAAGACGCCTGAGACGCGGCGTGCCGCCGGTTTCTGAGCCAGGAGGCCTGATCCCATGTCGTTTCCCCGTCCGACGCGCGCGCCGGCGCCTCGCCAAGTCGCGCTGGCCATCGGTGGCCTGCTGGCGTTCGCGGCACCACCGGACCAGCTGATCGGCAGCGCCGCCGCCGCTGGGTCCACGGAGATCGCGCCACGGATCCTGGCCCAGCAGGGCTTCGCGATCACGCTGGACGCGGCGGTGCTGCAGGGGGTGTTCAGGCTCATCACCAGGGCGCGGGGCAACCCGACGGGCTGCCTCGCCAATCCCGTGGACGGCTCCGAACAGGTGATCAGCCTGACGGTCGTGTCTCCCAACGTCACCGATATCGATGCGGCGATCTATTACGATAACGCCTGCACCAGGCAGTATCTGCGGACCGTGGCGGTGGTGACCGGGTCATCCACCGGCTCCTCGACCGTCGAGACCGTCACCGCGACCGGGCCGACCGGCGCGGCGCTGGGCACGCTGTCCCTGAATGAGACCCTCACGGCGGGCGGCAAGTTCGACCAGGTGACGCAGACCGGCACGTTCACTCCGGCGAGCGGCGCCCCGGTGGCCAGTCTCGGTCGGACCTGCAAGATCCCGGTCCTGCCGACCGGTGCAACCGCGAAAGCGCCGTGCGAGCTCGGGATTGCCCAGGATTTTCCCTCGCTCGGCCTGTCGCTCGCCTCGGTGACGCCGCTGACCCTGACGATCGGGACGGCCGCACCCCTTCCGGTAACCCTGTCCGGCAAGGGCGCGACGCTAGAGACCGGTGCCCTGGGGGCGCTGAGCATCATCGCGCCCACCGCGGACACGCTCGGCATCGCCGGCACCGGCACCGCCTACGGCACCGACAAGACGGCCGGCAAGGTTGCCGCCTTCACGCTGTTTCCGCCGACCCCGACCCACTGGCGCGTGACCGATGCCGGCAATGCCGCAGTGTTCACGCTGGCGCTGACGAGCGATGCGACCCATGACTGGAAGGGGCATGTCGCCAGCACCACCGGCGGCACTGTGCTGGCGAAGTTCACCCTCGACGAGTCGGGCACCGGCACCATCACCTATCAGGGGGGCACCAAGGCGGCGGTGACGAGCTGGCTGCCGGCGGATTGAGCGGCGGGCGGGCGGCTGCCCCGGCCGCGCCTGTGGTGCCAAAGCGCAGGGCCCAAGCGCTCTGACCCATCTCGCACCGGTCCTGTATTCCCATGGGCCCCCCCTCCGCCATCAGGGAGTAGCCGCCCGCGGAAGGGGGCAGGCACCCGGTGGGGGTCGAGCTCGGGGAAGCGCGTGGGGGAGGGTTATCCTGTGGCCGCAACCCTTCGCCGCAACCCCTCGCCGCAACCCCTCGCCGCAACCCCCTGGCCTTCCGTCACGCTCGGTGCGTCTGCCGGTCAGCCCAGATCATCACCGCGATGTGAAAGACGTTGCAACCACGGCTTGGTTGCGGACACTGGCTGCGACGGCTCAATAATGGAGAATCGTCGATCGGATGCGTGCCCGCGCGTTTTTCCGCTTCTCCAGCATGGAAGACCAGCCCAATGAGTTCATCCCGATCGGCGAGCGGCGCGGCTTTTTCGCCCCGCAGCGGTCTCGTGCTCGGCCTGCTGGCGCTCGTGGCGCCGCAGGCGGGCTCCGTCGCCGAGGCCGCCAGCGCCACCACGGCCGAGATCGAGCCGCGGATCCTGGCCCAGCAGGGGCTCGCGGTCGCGCTCGCCTCGACCGTGCTGCAGAGCCAGTTCGACGTGCTGGACTATACGCTGACCAAAAACAAGCTCTGCCATGCCAAGCCTGATGGCAGCTCGGTAAAGCTTCTTCGCAGGAAAGCCGTGTCGAGCACAGTGATCGAGTCCACCGTCGATGTGTATTACGACTCGGCCTGCACGATCCCGTATGTGCACGCTCTTAGCACCCTGACCTCGACCAGTGCCGGGACCGGGGGCTCCTTCGCCATCACCGAGACGGCGCACTACACCGGCCTCGCGGGCGCGAAGCTCGGCAGTCTCACCCTGAACGAGACGGTGACCATCACATCGACAACCGAGCAGCTGACCGGGCTCGGCACTTTCGCCCCGGTGGGCGGGGCGCAGAAGGTCGATCTCGGCCTGGCCTGCACGATCCCGGTGAACTCCACGGGCAAGACGGTGACATTTCCCTGCCAGGGCGGCTTCGCCCAGGATTTCCCGAAGCTGTCGCTGTCGCTCGCCTCGGTGACGCCGCTGACCCTCACGGCCAACCTCAAGGCGCCCTATGCGGTCAGCTTCGTCGGCGCCAGCGCTGATCTGCAGACCGGTGCGCCGGGTGCGCTCGGGA
Source organism: bacterium (assembly GCA_027311165.1). Classification (GTDB taxonomy): domain Bacteria; phylum Pseudomonadota; class Alphaproteobacteria; order Acetobacterales; family Acetobacteraceae; genus DAICZL01. The sequence continues at coordinate 1,224 of DAICZL010000171.1, read as the reverse complement.
TCGACACGCCCACCGGCGCCTCGCTCGGCATCACCGGGGCGGGCACCGCCTATGGCAGTGACACGACCAAGGGCAAGGCCGCGTCCTTCGCGCTGTTCCCCCCCACGCCCACGCATTGGGCGATCACCGATGCCGCGCATGGCGCCAGGGTCTCGATCGCGGTGACCAGCGACACGACGAAGGAGTCGAGCGGCAGCGTGACCACCACCACCGGCGGCACGGTGCTGGCGACGATCGCGGTGGACCAGTCGGGCACCGGCACCATCACCTATCAGGACGGCACCGTCGCGGCGGTGACCAGTTGGCTGCTGGCGGATTGAGCGGCGGGCCCAGGCCCCCCGAACCTCCGCACACCCGAACCCCCGCACACATCGCCCGATCCGCCCCGCGCCGAACGATCGCGCGCGGGGCTTCGGGCCTCGGCCGCTGTCTCAGCGCGGATGCGGCAGGTTTTCCGGCCGCGCCTGGCGCAGCACCCCGGCCAGTTGCACCAGGATCGCCGCCGTTGCCCCCCAGATATAGTGTTCTGGATGCGGCCAGACCCAGAACTCCCGCCAGACGCCGCGCAGCTGCGCCCCCCGGCGCCGGGGGGCGTCGGGATCGAGAAGCACCGACAGGGGCAGGGTGAACACCGACTCGACCTCGCGAGGCGAGGGGCACAGGGCCGGGTCGGCGGGCAGCAGCGCCAGCACCGGGGTGATGCGATAGCCGGTGCTGGTCAGGTGATCGCCCAGCCGGCCGGCGAGATGCACGCCGGCTGGATCGAGGCCGATCTCCTCGGCCGCCTCGCGCAGGGCGGCGGCTTCGGCATCGGCATCGCCGGGATCGATCCGCCCGCCGGGAAAGCTGACCTGCCCGGGATGGCTACTGAGATGGGCGGTGCGCTTGGTCAGCAGGATGCTCGGGGCCTGGCCGGTCAGGATCCCCACCAGCACCGCCGCCCGCACCGGCGCGGCGTTCTGGTCCGGATCGGCCGGCATCGGATCCTGCGGGGGCAGCCCCACGGCGGCCAGCCGCGCCAGCCGGGCCGCGTCGTCGAGGCGGGTTGCGTCGAAAAAGCCCAGGTCGATCGGCGCCCGGGCCGGGATCGTTTTGGCCGGGATCGTTTTGGCCTGGATCCGTCCTGGCCACATCAGGACAAGCCACCTGAACGGCGCTTGCCGCGACACGCGGTTTGGACTGGCGCACCGGCGCTCCCGGCTGAGTGGAGGCATGGCGCGCTCC
>DAICZL010000170.1 GCA_027311165.1 bacterium | reverse complement strand
CGCGCCCCCCAGACCGGGGTGGCATAGCGGCCCTGGCCGAAGCTGATCCGCCGCACCCCGCCGCCATCGGCCCCCATGACATAGAGCTGCTGGTCACCGCCGCGATCGGAATTGAAAACGATCTGGCTGCCATCGGGGCTGTAGCAGGGGCTGGTGTCGATCGCCCCGGAATTGGTCAGCCGCCGCTGCCGCCCGCCGCCGAGATCGACCGCGACGATATCCGATCCGCCGCCGCGCATCGCCGACATGATCACGCCCGATCCATCGGGGTTGAAGCGGGGGGCGAAGGTCATGCCGTCGAATTCGCCCAGCACCTCGCGCCGGCCGGAGCCGAGATCGAAAGTATACACTCGGGGGCGGTTGCCGGCGTAGCTCATGAACGCGATCACGTCGCGGGTCGGGTGGAAGCGCGGGGTCAGCGCCAGCCAGGACCCGTCGGTCAGATAGCGGTTGTTCTCCCCGTCCTGGTCCATGATCGCCATACGCTTGGTGCGCCGATCGCGCGGCCCGGTGCCGGCGATATAGACGACCCGAGTGTCGAAATAGCCTTTCTCGCCCAGCAGCCGCTGATAGATCACGTCGCTGATGATATGGGCGATGCGCCGCCAGTTGCCGGCGGTGGTGGTATAGGCGGTGCCCTGGATCTGCTGTTCGGGCAGGATGTCCCAGAGGCGGAATTCCACCCGCAGCTTGTCCCCGCCCTGCGGTTCCACCCGCCCGGTCACCAGCGCCTGCGCGCCGATCCCCATCCAGTCCCGCCAGTTCGGCACCTCGCCCAGCGCCGCGGCGGGCTGCAGGAAGGCGGCCGGATCGATCGGCTTGAACAGCCCGCAGCGCGCCAGGTTGTTGGTGATCACCGCGGCGATGTCGCGGCCGACCTGCTGGCCTTCGCCGGTGCCGCGCAGATCCGGGATCGCGACCGGGATCGGGTCGGTGCGGGCGCGGTTGACATCGATCACCGCCGATTGGCTGCCCGGCGCCTGCGCCCGGGCAGGGGGGGTGCACAGAACGGGCGCGGCGATCAGGGCGGAGGCGCCGGCGAGCAGGCGGCGCCGGCCGAGCGGGATGATGGCGGGGGGGGACATTCTGGTTACTCCCGGTTCCGGCGTGGCAAGCAAGGCAGGGGCAGGGATTTCGCCTCCGGATCCCGCCGGGGCGTTGGACCCAGACCCCATCGGTGAGCGGCGGGGCGCTGAGCCTGCCGCCAACCCCGCGCGTTTCTGGACCGGCAGGGGGGCGGCCAAGCCAGCCTCCTGTGCGGGCCAGGGGCCGAATTCCCGGCCTGGTTTCGGATCGGCCCACGCCCAGCGGCCGCGGTGCCTCGCCTGGCGCAGGATGCACTCACGGGCTGAACCGGAAATCCAGCGTGCGCGGCTGGCCGAGCAGCGTCCTGGGCAGCGGCAGGTTGGCGCAGCGCGCATCGAGCACCGCGCGGCGGGCGCGCTCGGCGAAGGCGCGGAACACCGGGTCGGCGTTCATTCGGGCCTGGTCGCGATCGGCGATGTCCACCCGCCTTGCCACGCCCTCGGCATCGGTCTGTACGGTCAGATAGACCTGCAGCTTGTCGGCGTCCTTGGCCCCGGCATCGCGGGTCCAGCATTCGCGCACCCGCCCGCCGATCGCGGCGCGCTGGTCGGCGCTGAGGGCGGCGGTGTCGCTGCCATGCGGCGAGCCGCCGGCATCGGGTGCGCCGCCCTGGCGCGGATTGGCGCGGGCCTTCGGCGGCTCGGTCTGCTTTTGCAGCGCACGCAGCTTCTCCAGCGTGTTCTGCAACTCGTGGCTGTCCGGCGCCGGCGTTTTCACCGGGTTGGGCTGGGCGTTCGGCGCCGGCGGCGCCGGCACCGGCG
>DAICZL010000168.1 GCA_027311165.1 bacterium | reverse complement strand
CCTCTGGACCGTCGGCGGTCGGAAACTAGTTCGGCGGCGCGCCGCCGGCGCCGCCCGGCACCACGACCGGGTTCTGGCCGGGCACGCGCAGCAGACCGGCGCCGTTGTTCTGGGGCGCCATAGACGGGGCCATGCCACCCGTCGGGTTGGTCGGCACCAGAGCGCCCGGGATATTGACGCCGACACCGCCGATATTGCCGGCGGCGTTGGTCGATGCCTGGCCCGTGGTATCCTGCGGCAACTGCACCGCCGAACCCGGCAGGTTGATGCCGGCGGAAGGCGTGGTCGGGCCGGAGGACGGCGACTGGCCACTCGGCGGCAGGGTGACAGCCGAGTGCATCGGGCCCGCGTGCGCGCAGGACGCAAGGCCGAGACCGGCTGCGGCCAACAAAAGCAGGTTCCTCATTCTATTCTCCCAAGACAGGTCATTACACCGCAAACGGGTCTCGGCGACCGACAGATCGCCATTGCGACTCGAACGTTAGGCTACGAGAGTAACATTGTATAGGGTGCGGGCTCTCCCGCCGGCCGTGCACGCCAGGTTGGCTTGAAGCGCCCGGTCAGCGATCGGCCAGGACCATCGCGTCGGGCTCGGGCAGCATCACGCCGATGCTCTGCCCGGCCACCATCAGCATCGCCGCGATGCCGGCCACCATCCCGATCACGCCCAGCGTATCGACCAGTCCGCGGCCAGCCCGTGCGAGCCACCCTCCCCCCGGCGCCTCGCGACGCTGGGTGCGTCCGACCAGCAGCACCACATAATAGCGCCCCCAGGGCAGATGCAGGGTGCGGCGCAGATCGAGCGCGTGCTGTGTCGCATAGCGCATGCCGAAGGCGAGCCGGATCGCTTCCAGCTGCTCGGCGGTGAAGCTCGCCGCCAGCTCAGGCGAGAGGCGGGCGAGGAAGCGCACGAGAAATCCGTCTCGGTGCGGCGGATTTCCAGACGATGGGACTGTCATGTCGTATTATTTGTCCCGGCGCGACTAAAGAGACGCTAACGCCGCACGGGATTGCGAGGGCCCGGCCGGCTTCGGCATACTCCGCACCGCGCATGGCAGGGCCGCACCCGGGCCACCGCGCGACCGAGCGAGCTCAATCCGGAGAAACCTCGATGCAGCCCCCCCTCACGGCCAGTCCTGCCGCCGCCCCGCAGCGCCCCTTGCTGCCCGCCGCGCTCCTCGCCGCCGCATTGCTCGCGCCAGGGCCGTCCCACGCGCAGAACGCCGAGGTGAACCAGCGCCTGCTCGATCAGCAGAGCCGGATCGACAAGGGCGTCGCCAGCGGCCAGCTCGGCGCCCGGGCCACCAGGCAACTGAACGCCCGCGACGCCCATGTCGCCGCGCAGGAGCAGCGAATGTCGGCGCGCGATCATGGCAAGCCGCTGACCGCGCAGCAGGACGCGCGGCTGAACCACGAGCTCAACACCGCGAGCGCGCATATCCACACTCAGCGCGCGAAGCCGTGATGCCGGCGTCGCCCGCCTGCCGGGGGTGCCGGCGATGGATCAGCCGACCGAGGAGAATCCGGTCGGCTTGAGGATCAGATTGCTGAACGAGGTGATGATCGGACCGTCACGCTCGGTCTCCGCCCGCTTCGCCAGCCACTCCGGATCGGCGATGAAGGCCGACCATTTCTGGTCGCGTTCGGCCAGCGACTGCCATTCCAGCAGATAATACAGATCGTGGTTGGACGGGCCGATCTCGACCGTCCAGAAACCGGCCTGGCGGATGCCGTGGCGCTGCCAGATGCCCAGGGTGATCGTCTCGAAGCGCTTCAGCAGCGCCGGCAGCCGGCCTGGCGCGCAGTGATAGATCCGCAATTCATGCAGCATCGTGATCCTCCCCGGAACGTGAGGACAGACTAGAGACGGCCGGGCCGGTCGTCGATGGCGGCCGTCCCGTGAACCTCCGGGGTGGCGGCCGCCCTTGCCGGGCCGGGCCGGACACGCCACTTTCGCGCCCGGCCAGGCGGGGCCTGGCGCGAGCCCGGGAGGACAGAATGAGACAGGTGCTGCACTGGATCGGCGGCCGGACCAGCAACCCGGCCGAGACACGCTGGGGCGAGGTGTTCAATCCCGCCACCGGCGAGGTGCAGGCCCGCGTGGCCCTGGCCGGCGCCGCCGAGATCGACGCCGCGGTCGCCGCCGCCGCAGCCGCCTTTCCCGGCTGGGCCGCCACCACCCCGCTGACCCGCGCCCGGGTGCTGTTCCGCTTCCGCGAACTGGTGGAAGCCCATGCCGAGCCGATCGCGCGGATGATCAGCGCCGAGCACGGCAAAGTGTTCTCCGACGCCAAGGGCGAGCTCACCCGCGGGCTGGAAGTGGTGGAATTCGCCTGCGGCATCCCGCAATTGCTGAAGGGGGACTTCACCGAGCAGGTCGGGCGCGGGGTGGACAGCTGGTCGATGCGCCAGCCGCTCGGCGTGGTCGCCGGCATCACCCCGTTCAATTTCCCGGCGATGGTGCCGATGTGGATGTTCCCGATGGCGATCGCCACCGGCAACTGCTTCATCCTCAAGCCGTCCGAGCGCGATCCCTCGCCCTCGATGCTGCTGGCCGAGCTCTGGCAGAAGGCCGGGCTGCCGGACGGCGTGTTCAACGTGGTGCATGGCGACAAGGTGGCGGTGGACGCGATCCTGCACCATCCCGGCATCGCCGCGGTGAGCTTCGTCGGCTCGACCCCGATCGCGGAGTATATCTACCAGACCGCCGCGGCGACGGCGAAGCGCGTGCAGGCGCTGGGCGGCGCCAAGAACCACATGGTGTGATGCCCGACGCCGACATGGACCAGGCGACCGATGCGCTGATGGGCGCGGCCTATGGCTCGGCCGGCGAGCGCTGCATGGCGATCTCGGTCGCGGTGGCGGTGGGCCGCGCCGGCGATGCGCTGATCGAACGGCTGGTGCCGCGCATCCAGGCGCTGAAGATCGGCCCCGGCACCGATCCGGACGCCGAGATGGGCCCGCTGGTGACCAGCCAGCACCTGGCGAAGGTGCGCGGCTATGTCGAGGACGGTGTGCGCGAGGGCGCCAGGCTGGTGGTGGACGGGCGCGGGCTGAAGCTGCAGGGCTATGAGGGCGGCTATTTCCTGGGCGGCTGCCTGTTCGACCAGGTGACCCCCGAGATGAAGATCTACCGCGAGGAGATTTTCGGCCCCGTCCTGTCGGTGGTGCGCGCCCCCGATTTCGACACCGCGACCGATCTGATCAACCGCCATGAATATGCCAACGGCACCGCGGTGTTCACCCGCGACGGCGACACCGCGCGCGAATTCGCCAACCGCATCCAGGTCGGCATGGTGGGAGTGAACGTGCCGATCCCGGTGCCGATGGCCTATCACAGCTTCGGCGGCTGGAAGCGGTCGAGCTTCGGCGACATGGGCGTGCACGGGATGGAGGGGGTGCGCTTCTATACCCGCCTGAAGACCGTGACCGCGCGCTGGCCGACCGGGCTGCGCAAGGGCGCCGATTTCATGATGCCGACCAACGCCTGACAAAACCGCGCGCGGTCGTCGATCCGGGGACCGGGGAAACCCGGCCCGGCCCGGCGATGCGCGGTTCGGTCGCGGAGCCAGGCCGAAGCCCCCTGCTG
>DAICZL010000167.1 GCA_027311165.1 bacterium | reverse complement strand
GTTCTTCCAGGACGATCCCGATCCGGAAAAGAGCCTGGCCTTCCTGCTGACCAATCTGAACAAGCGCGGCACGACGCTCAATCTCGGCCGCGCGGAGGGCGTTGCGCTGTTCCGCCGCCTCGCCGGCATGGTCGATGTAATCGTGGAGAGCTTTCCGCCCGGCCACTTGGCCTCGCTCGGGCTCGATCACGCCAGCCTGGAGCAGGCGAATCCCGGGCTGGTCATGACCTCGATCACCCCGTTCGGACAGACCGGTCCGCATAGCGGCTACCAGGGCGCGGAGATCGTCGCCTATGCCACCAGCGGCATCATGGCGATCAGTGGCACCTCGGATCGCGAACCGTTGCAGCATGGCGGATTTCCGGCGCTGCACGAGGCTGGCTTCAACGGCATGCTGGCGACGCTCGTGGCGCTGCTCACGCGCGACCTGGCCGGTTACGGCCAGCATGTCGATGTGTCGGTGCAGGAGGTCGTGACCTCGAGCCTCGTCATCAACCAGCCGGCCTACAGTTGGTGCGGCGGGGTGCAGGGTCGGCGTCGCCCGGATGGCAGCCTGTTCGGTCAGGTGATGCCGTGCAAGGACGGATATTTCATCTGCCAGGAAGGCGGCAGCGCCACCTGGGCCGATATCGCCGCCTTCTTCGGCCGCCCCGAACTGAACGAGCCACGCTTCGCCGACCCCGCCCAGCGCGTCGCCAACGGCAAGGCGCTGGATGCGATCATCCTGGAGGCGACGCGCGATCGGACCATGGCCGAGATGTTCCGCACCGCGTCCGAGGAATTCCGTATCCTGTTCGGCATCGTGCAGACGCCAGCCGATCTCGCGTCCTGTCCGCAGTTGGAGGCGCGGGAATTCTACCAGGAGATCGAGCACCCCGTGATCGGCCGCCTGCGGGTGCCATTCCGGCTTTGGAACATGAGCGCCAGCCCGGCGCGCTACCAGCGCCCGGCCCCGCTGCTGGGCCAGCACAATGCGGAGGTGTACACGGGGCTGCTCGGCTGCACCGCGTCCGAGCTCGGGGGATTGCGGCAGCGGGGCGTCATCTGAAGGGGCGGGACGATGGAAGACGACGGAGCGCGGACGGCGCGGACCGGCACCGCGACGATCAGGCCGCCGCTCGAAGGGCTGCGGGTCATCGACATCAGCAACGTGTTCTCCCTGCCCTATGCCGGCGGCCTGCTCGCCGATCTCGGCGCCGAGGTGATCAAGATCGAGGGGCCGGGCCGGCTCGACTCCACCCGCCACAACCCGACATCCGGCATGCATCCCGACAACGAGCCGGGAGCGGACCCCTGGAATCGCGCCAGCACCTTCAACCTGCTCAACCGCGGCAAGAAATCGGTGGCGCTCGATCTCCGCCGGCCGGAAGGCCGCGAGGTGCTGCGTGACCTGATCAAGACGGGCGACATCCTGATGGAGAATTTCACGCCGCGGGTGATGCGCGGCTGGGGTCTCGACTATCCGGAGGTGGTGAAGCTCCGGGCGGATATCATCATGGTGTCATGCAGCGGCTTCGGCCGCGAGGGGCCCTATTCGCAGTATCCCGCCCAGGCAACGACCCAGGAAGCGACGCACGGTCTGACCGACGCCACCGGCTACATCGGCGGCGAACCGTCCAAGGCCGGGCAATCCTTCGTCGATTTCCTCGCCACCTGGGCACTGGTCATGGGCACCCTGCTGGCGGTGCGCTACCGGCATCGTTTCGGCAAGGGACAGTGGGTCGATGTCGGCATGTACCAGCTTGGCTGCTTCATGGTGAGCGAGCGTATCCTCGACTGGGAAGCGAACGGACGCAGGGTGGAGCGGCTGGGCAACCGTCATCCGTGGCGGGCGCCGCAGGGCTGCTATCGCTGCGCCGGAGACGATCAATGGTGCGTGATCTCGGTCCGTGACGACGCCGAGTGGATCGCGTTGTGCGGCGTCATGGACCGGCCGGATCTGGCCGCGGATGCGCGCTATGCCACCACCGCCGGACGGCGCGCGGCGCATGACGAGATCGATACGATCATCGGCGCCTGGACGGCGGCCCTGCCGAAGCACGAGGTGATGGCGCGGGTGCAGGCGGCCGGCGTGCCGGCCGGGGCGGTATACGACGCCCGCGACCTGCACGCCGATCCGCATCTGCGCGCGCGCGGCCTGATGGAGATGGTGCGGTTTCCGCCCGAGCGCGGCATCGGCCGGCGGCCGATCATCGGGCGGCCGTGGCGGCTCGACAAGACGCCGCTCTCGGTGCGCGGGCCGGGCCCGACACTCGGCCAGCACAACCGGGAGGTGTTGCAGGACCTGCTCGGCTATGACGCGGCGCGTTGCGCGGCGCTGGAACAGGCCGGGATCATGGGCACGGAGCCGACCAAGCTGCGACCGCTGGTGCCGCTGTCGATGGACCAGCGCGTCCGGCTCGGCCGCCTGGCGGGCTGGGATCCCGATTACAAAGCCCGCCTCGGCATCGAGGATTAACTGGGCCGCGCGTCAGTCGACTTTCCAGATCTCGCCGGTTTTCGCGAGATGGGTGATCGGCGTGACGCTTTGCACCTGCCAGTTCTTCTGCCGCAGCCAGGCATCGAAATCCGCCTGCTGCACGGCGTGGCATTCGGCCATCAGGCGGCCATCGCCAAGGGCCATGACGGTGGTGATCGTGGTGCGCGGGTCCACGCGCCATTGACTGGTCGGTTTCATCTCCGCGGTGAATTTGCCGAAATCATCCCACCCGGGGGCCGTGCCGATCGCGATCCAACGTCCCATGCTGTCTGTCTCCTTGGCCTGCGTGATCAGGCGGTCTTGGGTGGCACGAACGGATAGGGGATGGCCCGGCCGCCGCGAATGGGCAGCACGATGGTGGCCTTGCCGGGGCAGCTTTCGGCGCCGTATTGCAGCTTCATGCCGACATCGAGATCGACGAAGCCGAGGCCCTCGATCTCACGCCGGCCGGTGACCGTGGCCCAGACGGTGATGGTATCGCCCGGGACGATCATCGCGCGGTGCTGGAACGAGACCTTCCACGGCCAGCCGTCCGGCAGGCAAATATCCTTCAGGTAGCGCGGCAGGATGCTCTGCTTCCACGAGCCCTGGGCCAGGATGTTGGGCAGGCCCTCGTGGTAGATCGCGAAATTCTGGTCGTAATGGATGCGGTGCCAGTTCTCGATCGCCGCGCTCCACCGGAACAGATGGGTGGGGGTCATCGGGCCGATCACCAGCGGCGGCAGTTGTTCGCCAACCGTCACGTCATCGTAGTGGAGCTGCGTCTTGTGGCGAAGCTCGTCCGCAGTGGTCATGGCAGAACCCTCATGCTGCAAAGCGGCCTAGCGGCGGATCGATGATGCGCGCAGGACGCAGAGTACCGCGCCGTCCTGGTTGGTGTAGGTCACCTCGGTCGTGACGACCAGCATCGCGGAGCCGTCCTTGGTCACGTGCCCCTTGATATCGGCATATTTGGCCTGCGAGAAAATCCGATCGCCGAGGCTCGGATAGCGGGAGAGCTCGATCTCGTTGCAGGCGTTCAGAATCCGTTTCAGGTTGGTGGGGATCGGCGGCAGCGCGCCTTCGCCACGATCACCGCCGTCGCGCACGCCGCCGATGCCGTCCGATTCCGGATTCTCGCGAAAGGCGCGGGTGATCGGGTCATCGGTGCCGGCC
>DAICZL010000161.1 GCA_027311165.1 bacterium | reverse complement strand
CCGGCGGAAGTCGCAATGCGTGATCGTTACCCGCCGCATGCCCCGCGTGATGGCCACGTACGCGAGTCGCCGTTCCTCGGACAGGTCGCCATAGTCAGGCGGGAACGAGCCCGCCTCCCACGCGGGCAGGAAGACGTGCGGGAACTCGAGCCCCTTCCCCTTGTGCAGCGTCATCAGCCGGACCTGGTCTGCATTGCCTTCCTTCGGCCCACTGGTGGACAGGGCGGCGTGGTCCAGCAATTCACGGGCGGTGTGGAAGCTGCCGGCCAGTTGGATCAGCTCCTGCACATTCTCCAGCCGGCCTTCCGTCGTCTCCGCCTTGCTGTCGCGCAGCATCGCGCGGTAGCCGGTCGCATCCAGTAGCAGCGACATTTCATCAGCGAGTGTCGCCGCGCGATCCCGAGCCACGCCCTTGATGGCGTCCACGAAGGCAAGCCCGGCTGAGCGTGTCTTCGGCGGCAAGGCGGCGGTTTCCAGCGCGGTCAACAGAGGCACCTGCCTCCAGGCGGCTTCGTTCTCCACCTCTTGCAACGCCTTGGCGCCGAACCCACGGGCAGGCACGTTGACGACGCGCCGGAAGGCCTCGTCCGACTGCCGATCCTCCGGTGTCGCGCAGAGGCGCAACAAGGCGAGCACATCCTTGATCTCCGCTCGCTCGTAGAATCCGACGTCGCCGACGAGGACGTAGGGGATGCGGGCGCGCATGAGCGCCTCCTCGAACTGACGGGAGAGCGCGTTGCTGCGGTAGAGGATCGCGAAGTCGGACCAGGCGAGGCCCTCGGCATGACGTCGCTGGATTTCAGCAACGATCCCGAGCACCTCGGCCTCCGGGTTGCGAAATGGGACGACCTCGATGCGGTCGCCGATGGGCTTCCGGGTGAAGAGGGTCTTGCCCAGACGGTTGCCGTCGCGCGAAATAACGGTGTTTGCCGCCGCGAGGATATGTCCGGTCGAGCGGAAGTTTTCCTCGAGGCGGATCTGCCGCGCGTTTGGGAAGTCTCTTGTAAAACGCCGAATATATTGAATGTCTGCACCCCGGAACGAGTACACCGACTGGTCATCGTCGCCGACCGCGAAGAGCTGTTCGTGTCCCGCGCTGAGAAGCCGAAGCCAGCTATATTGCGCATGGTTGACGTCCTGGTATTCGTCGGCGAGCAGAACGTCGAAGCGCTCGCTCCATCGGTGCCGAAAGTCGGCGTTGCGCAGCAGCGCGAGAGTCGGCCAGAGGAGCAGATCTCCGAAATCGGCGGCGTTCCCGTCGCGGAGTGTCCGCTGATAATTGGCATACACGCGGGCGCTGGCTCTCAGTCCGTCTGGGTCGACGGGCGTTCCCAATCGCAGCGCTTCTGCGATCATGGCTTCGACGTGGGCCGGCGCATCCTGCGGCGGGATCAGATTGTCCTTGAACTTGGACAGCCGGTTGCACATCACCTTCAGCGGATCGCGGCCGATCTGCATGCCCTCGTCGCCGGCGGCGAGGTTGTGCGCCTTCATGATTCGCTTGACGATGCGCCGGCTGTCGTCGGCGTCGAGTATGTCGAAGCCGGGCCGCAGGCCGGCCACTTCGGGCTCGATCCGCAGCTGGCGGGCGGCGAGTCCGTGGAAGGTGCCGATCAAGTGTGGCGCGGCGTCCTGCCCGAGGCCTGCCCGGATACGGGCGATCATCTCGCCGGCGGCCTTGTTGGTGAAGGTGACGGCGAGAATGCGCGAGGGCGACACCGCGCAGGCCTGGATGCGATGAATGACCGCGGCCGTGAGGGTCTTCGTCTTGCCGGTTCCGGCGCCGGCCAGGACCAGGACGGGTCCGGTTGCCTCTGCTGCTTCAAGCTGCTGCTCGGTCAGGTCGGCGAGGGCTGCGTGCCGCAGCGCGACGGCGCTACTGGATTTCAACATGACAATTGTATCCGTGGCAGACGAGGATTTCCTCGTCGGTTGTGAACAAGGTGAAATCCGCGTCGAAGTCCCACGCGCCGTCCTCGTCGCGATGGCCGTCCACGACCACGCCTTCCGCTGTCTGGGAGCCGTCATTCGCCTCCGCGACGACGTAGGTGTCGGTCAGGCTGTTGCCGGTGAGCGGCCAGACGGCCCTGCGCCCCTGGCCCGGGGACAACCGGGAGAAGCTGGTTGCCAGGGTCCGGATGGTCTGCTCCCGCTCGACCACGGCGCTCATGTCGCCTGGCCGTTCGACATCTCCATCCGCGCGCGTCAGTTCGCGCAGCTTGGCCAGGAACAAAGCTGCCGCGATCCGGGGCGGCCACGGCTCCCACGGCTGCATTCCATCGAGGAGCGGCAGCGGGTCTTCCGCGACGGGATCCAGGCGGATGTGCAAGCTGTCCCGGATATCTTCCCGCGACCAACCCGTGACGTGGAATGCTTCCGATGCCGCGGCCAGGTGATCGGCCTGCTTGTGAAGGAGGTAGCCGGCGCCTTCCCAGGGCTGGATGTCGTAGCGGTTGGCGATCGCGGCCCGCAGGCGATTGCTGACGCTGTTGAAGTCTTCGCCGAGATGCGGCTTCAGAGGCGAGATCGGGTCGAAGCAGAGAAAGCCTTCCTCGGCATCGTGCAGCAGTTCGAGCAACGCTTCGGCCCGTGAAATGGGCTGGAGCGCATTCATCTTCTGCCGCATCACCAGCACCAGCAGGCTGTGCTGGGCGACCGAGAGAGGCAGCTCCCAGCGTGAATGGCCACCCCAGCGATACGTTCGTGACAGGCTGATAGCCAGGTCGCGATCCGTCCATGCGTCGGCGTCGGGCTGCAACAAATCGAGCCGACGTCCGGAGGGGAGCAACACCCAGGCGCGGTCGGGCTTCATACCCCCCTCCCCTGCCGCAGCACATCGTTCCAATCCGTCCCGTTGGTTGGCCGCAATCGCTCGAATGGGATGCCGGCCTCGACGGCGATAGTTTGATGCTGGCTGGCAAAGCGATCGCCGGCGGTGTTTGCATCGGCGGCGCTCACCAAGACGCTCCCGGCCGCCCGTAGGCCGGTCAGGACGGCTCGAAGCGCGTCGATCGTGCCAGGACCTATCCCGCCGCCGGTTGCCACGTAGATTGTGTCTCGCCGGATGTTCTCGAGGGCCGCCAGGCTCAGCGCGTCGATCGGCGCCTCGAGCACGGCCAGCCGGCATGGTGAGAGACCGCCCGTCAACCGAAACAGGGTTTTGGTCCCGCCACGGAGTGAGCCTTTGAAGTCGGGGCCGCGAACCTCGATGTGGCAGACCTGACCGGCTGGATCACGATGCGCGAACCACGCGCTCCTGTAAGCCCCGTCTCGTACGGCGTCGGCCTCGCTCGCGGCCAGAAGGACGGTGCGCGGGAGGGCGCGGGCCCCAGTCAGGTAGTCCCACGCGCGCGAACCGGGCCGTAGGCGAGGTCGGCTTGCCCAGCGCTCGGGCAGCGGTCGGTCGGCTTGGGACGTCTCACGCTTGGGCAGGGCTTCCGGGTAGGTCGGGGAGAGCCCGACAAAGGGCCGCAGCACCTTCCGCACTTGGCCGAAGTTGAGGTGGGGGTTCAGGAATTGGACGAGATCGAACACATCCCCTTTGGCGGAACCCTGGGCATCCCACCAGCCCCGCCCGTCATGATTGACGATGACCACTTCGCCCTGGTGCCGTCGGTATTTCAGGGCGCGGCGTGTGCTGCCCTTGCGGTCCAGCTGCCAGGGCGGTGTCGCCCGCTCCAATAGGACGGCGCAGCTTACCTCCTGCCTGAATTGATCCAGTTCGGCGTCATGCCCCGACATCGCACATCTCTCCTGATGAGGATTGGCGGGTGCGCTATGGGCGGCTGAGTCAGCCATCCTCTTCACCACGCCCTCATGGAGACCGTCCGACCGCGAAGCCGGCGCGGGGCAAGGGCGCCCGGGGGTCCATCGCGCCTACGCGATGAACACCAGCCCTGGGCGGCCGCGAAGCGGCTTCCCTTGCGGCACGCCCGGCGTCAGCGGTAGCCCTCACCATCCCGTCTCCCCATTTGCCCCGGGGAGTATCAGCGTGAGGCTTGCGAATGACGGTGCGTCTGGCGCCGTGGGCTCGGTGGCCGAAGCCAGTTACGGGTTAGAGCTTCCCGCGGTAGCCGCAGCGCCGGAGATGCTCCCGGTACGGCTCGTCCAGGACCCCTGCCCCGTGCGCGAGCTGGTGCAGGTTGAGGTCGCCGCCATAGTTCAGTTCGAGGAAGACCGGCCCGTCAGCCGTCAGCGCGATGTCCCATGACTGTGTGCGAATGCCGGCGAAAACCTGGCTGGCCGTTCGCACCATATCGGTCAGGTCCTGCCAGCCTGGGACGGTCGTGCCGACGATGGCCGCGCCGGTGTCGGGGTGCGGCGCATCGACCACCAGGTCCGCGCCGGCGCCATGCACCACCCGGGTGATGTGTCCGGATGGCAGATCGATGGCCCCGAGCCGATTGCCCGGCCGCCAGTAATTGTCCGCTGGGTTGGTCCCCGTTGCGATCTTGGCGACGGCACGGTGGATCACTGGGCCGCTCGGGGTGACCAGGACCAGCAGGCGCGCGGACCAAAGCCGAGGTCCGAAACGCGCGGCCAAATCCGGCGCCGGGGCAAGGCGATGCTGGATAAGAAAGCCAGGTCTGTCAGCCAACAAGACTGCGACGTCGGCGACGTCCTGTCGTGTTCCATCGAGGAGGATCACCTCGTCGGAGTCGAAGCCGTCTGCGCTCAAGACGGAGAGGCTATATTTCCCGGCCACCTGTTTGGCGAAGAGCGGGTAGATAGAGGGGTCGCGTAGCTTGTCAGCCAGGGCGGCCGGATCTGTTATCGTTGGGGCGGTCGGCAGATAGCGGCCCGCCTGGGTGATTGCGGTCAGCTCCGGCGTTCGCAGACCCGCACCGTCCATGATGGACTGAAACAGGATCTTGTCTGCCGATGCGGCAAACCATTCGCGCGCGCCTGCAGCAACATGCATGGGGTGCTGCGCGATCTTTCCCACGAAGCGCTGCTTGTCGGCCCCTTCTTGGGGTGCGTCCCACAGGCGGTAGTAGAAATACTCCTGAGGCGTCAGCTTCCCCGGCCCTGCCCGAAGTGCCAGCACCTCTGCCGCTATCCCGGTAGCCCTCTTTCCGGCGGCTAGGGCAGCTCTCAGATTTTCGGATAAGTCGACATTCGGGATGCCAGCCAGCTGGCTATATGAGGCGGTTCTCACGTTTGTCGAATGGCTCATCGTTGGCTCGCTGGTTGTTGTGGTTTCCCACTTCACCGCGAGCCCATGCGAATGGATGCTATCGGCGGATCCTCCTGGTCGTGGTGTCATTTCAGCTGGCGCTCACCGGAGCCGCGCATACCCCAAATGGTCCGGGCCAGGTGCAATTCCCCAGCTTTGGCCTTCGAGACCATGCCGTGGAAGTAGCCACCTGGGCTGCCGCGGAAGTGGGCTGGCGGCTTTGCTGAGACGATTGCGATTGCAATGGCGGCTTGTTCCCGCCCCATGGCCAGGCACGCGTCGCCCCAGATGTATTTGGAGATCCCCATCTCATCGCGGAGCCAGTCAGCGGCATCTACGATTTCGGGCCAGCTCGGCGCCTGGTTGTTGAGGTATGTCGTCAGCCGAGGTGCGAGCTTTACCAGCTCCACCGGCGTAATCTTGAGGAGGGAACCAGAGTCGGTTCGAACTTTGCCCGGCCGGTGTTGTGTGCTCGTTATCCGGTGATTGTCGACGCGGCTTCCGAACCCGCTGGACGGGGGGTTTTCCCCGGAGGAAACTGGCAGCGAGCCACTTTTCCCTAAAGCAATTACAGTATCTTTCAGATTGAGAAGTTGGTTTGTAGTTGTAATGTGGGGCCAATTTTTTGGCTCCGTGGGGTTATTATTAACAGGTAAGTGGCATGAGTCGGTGCGGGCCGCTACTGCTTCGAGGGCCGCTTCGAGATATCGCCTCATATCGCTCTGGAGCCGCTCGAGCCTCGCAACGGCCATCTCCATCTCGCCGGAACTGCCCAAAGCAGCCAGTCCTCTAGACGCCGTGGTTGCAGCCTCCTGGTGAGCCTCCCAGTCCCCGCCGGCGATCCGCTGCTCAACAGCAGTCTCCAGGAGCTGCCGGATCCCGTTGCGGGCGATTGTGGCGCGGCGCCGTAGGGCCTGTACGCGTGCGCGTTCTTCCCGCCCCGCCTCTGCCTGCGCGCGGAACTCAGGGCACCGGCTGGCTAGCGGTGACAGGTCGAACCCATACGCCTCGACGATCCGCCCCTGCGGGTCTCGGCGCCCGTACCGTTTGCCATTGGGACTATCTCTCATCACCACCAGGCCGAGCTCGACCAGATGGCGATTAAGGTTCTTCACCTGGCTTGGGCCGAGGCCAAGGTCTTGCTGCTGCATCGCCGCGGATGGCCAAACGATTGGCCTTGAGGACGGCTGCCAGTCTAGGGGGTCGGTGAAGCGGAAGAGCCAGTCGATCGCGTGAACCACGTTCGGACGCAGCCCGAGATAGGGCGCGGCGGCTTTGAACGCAGCAAGGACCTGTCCAGGCTGCATTTCCGATGTGAACTTGTGGGTCTCGGCGACTTCTATTGTCCCCAGCATTTGGGGGGTCAGTTTGCGTAGGCCTGGTGCTTGGCCACAGCTAAGCACCGACGCCCGGCGAGCGGTGTCCATTATGATCCTCCTGAATTTCGGGATCGCAACGACCAAAGCTTCCCTGCGCATGTTCGAACGGCAATTCGAACTTGCCCGAGTCGCTCTCAGATGCTATTCAGGAGTTGCAGCACTACCTGACAGCCCCGAGGCTGTTGCGATTACACGAAAGGCCCGCCCGGCAAGGCGGGCTTTTCATTTTGCGGTGTGGGTCATCGTCGCTGCATAGCGCCTCCTGCTGGTACACGAAGGACATGCCGGCCGGCACCAACATGCCGGTGGCAATTCGGTAAAGAGACCCGTGGCGCAAGCGTGGCGAGGTGAGTCGCACGCTCGCCGCCGGCGGAGGCCCCGACCGGGGGGAAAGTTTCACGCGTGAAACTCCGGATGGCTGGTCTTTCAACCAGGTTCACGGGCCGCATGTCGGTACGCCAGCTTGCGCCTCGCAGAAACAACCGTTGGACTGAAAGGTAGATCCCCCTGCCCTCAGTCACTTGACCGCCCCTAAGCTCGAGCCTTGCAACGCCTCTCTCAAGCTCTCAACAATAGCCTCCAGGTCGGCGCCTGTTCCGGAATGAACCTGGACCCGCACGCCCTTTCGATTTTCATCGAGCACGGTCACTACAGGCTTCCCTTGATAGAGAACCTGCCGCGGATCAACCTTCGCTGCTGTCTCACCGCTCGCCGCCGACAAAAGCCTCGCGAGGACTGAGGGCGTCGGCAGAGCCCCCTTCCCTGCTTCAACGTGTGCCGCATTCTCTTTGACAATGACTCCAGCCGCACGCGATGCGCGTGCCTCCGCACCAGGCGTCGAAACTGCCTGTGCGAGCGAATAGCCCTGCCTCAGACTCAGCTCGCCAGGCACGGCAAACGCCACCATGATCTTATCGCTGACGTTAGCGAACGCGATCATCTTCGACAGCAAGCTCTTGGAAATATTGAGCCGCTCAGCCATCTTGGTCTGCTTGCCGTCATAGTGCACTGGCAAAGCCGCCGCGTAGTTCTTGGCTCGCTCGAACTCCGTGATGTCTTGCCGGGCTCGGTTTTCCAAATCCGCCAATCGAAAGGCGGCTTCGTCATCGAGGTCCCGGACTTCAGCCAGGAACACGAACTCCGGATAATTGTTGGCCCGCAGCCAAGATGTCGCCCAATGCCGCCGCGACCCATAGATCACTTCGTAGTCATGATCGGGGTCGTTCTTCAGCTTGCGCACCAGGGCAGGCACCTTCTGCCCCCCCTCGGCGATCATCGAATCGATGAGATCTTTGCACCGGTCGTAATTGAGCGCCGCATAGTTTCGCCCGTTACCGGGCCAAATCCGGCACCGTTTCGGGTCAAGCCGAACCTGGGCGACCTGCTTCAGCTCGCCTGATCCAATGCGCTCAAGCGTGTTCGCTCGGGTTAGCAAAAGCGACCCACGCGGTGAAGACGCGCGCTGATCGTTCTCGCGCTCTTCTTGCACGGGGGCACCCTCGGGTGTGAGGAGACGATCAAGGTAAGTCTTCTGAGGACTACGCGACATTGAGGCGCTCCTCCAGTGAAGCGGGCTGGGCGCGGTGCCAGGAGCGGCGGATGAGATGCTCCACCTGCGCCATGACCTCATCCAGATTCCCCCGGCACCGCTTGTGGGTGCGCGCAGTGCCGATGGGCTTCTCCAACTCATAGACCGTCATCATCCGCAAGGCGGCGTGACTGATCTCGGCTGAATCAAGGACGGCGTTCGGAAGCAGGGTCGCCCCAAACGCTTCCTCCATGACCTTCAAGACCATGCTTTGAGAGGGGTCATTTACGTCATGACGCGAGCAAATGATGCGTACAAAATCGTAGTTTGTCTCGAATCCAACTTCGCGCAGCTGAGCCAACACCTGACTCATCATTGAGAGAAACTGAACCGTCGAGCAAAAATCCGGCGTCGTCGCCGCGAGGGGAACGAGCACCGAAGTGGCGGCTTGCATGACCGCCAAACTGATCGTGCCGAGAGCGGGAGGTGGATCCAGGATAACTACGTCGTAGTTCTCCGCCGCATTCCGGAGACCCTCTCGAAGCTTCCTAAATCGTGCGGAAATCACACTCTCGCCCGTCGCACCGGCTGCTGCCAGCTCGTACTCGACATCGAAAAGTTGGAGGCAACTGGGAATAAGATCGACATTTGGCCAGGGTGTGCGGTGGATCGCATACCCCAAATCATCCTGCGTCGCTTCCAATGCGAGGTAGGGGTAGAGCGTCGCCTCTTGTGGAATTTGGAAATGGGGATTGAAGCCGAACAGGGTCGTAGTCGTGGCTTGGCTATCGCAATCAACCACAAGCACCCGATAGCCCTGGATCGCCAGGTAGTGCGCTAGGTGTGTGGTGATCGTGGATTTCCCGACTCCGCCTTTGAAGTTCTGGACCGCGATGATTGCCGCATGGTCTTTCGGCCCCCTCCGAGGGGACGCGGCCAAGACCTCCCGCATATGGAGGATATCTTCGATCCCGTAACCAAGGCGCCGACGTGTACTCCCCTCCGGAGGAGGGGAAAGGCGACCATCTTCTTCGGCGGCTCGGATTCGATTCGGAGAACACCCCAGCAGTTGGGATGCCTCCATAATCCCGAACCTCAAGTTCAACGACTTCCTGCGATCTGGCAGGAAGGCGTGCTTACGCAGCCGCTCGACCATCCGTTCACCGGATGTGGCGAGCTGTGCAATCTGAGCGACTTCTGCACCGGGTTCAGCCATAAAACTCTCAAGAAGATTTAACTGTAGCCATTAAGCCATTAGAAGCGGGCAGATTGAACATGCTTTTCTGAAAAAACGCAAGATGATGTTCAATCACTGTGCTCGCCGACAAAAAGGGCGCATCGGAGCCCCCTTCCCCACCTGTCTCATCCCGCGCGAGTCGGTCCAACCCAGTTTGAACTATTTTGGCGCCCGTGGGGCTTACGTGCTCCTCGCCGCAAAGCTCTAGGGAGACGATTCGCACCTCGTGGTCAGACCATCTCGTCCCGGTTCGGCCAGCATTCCGGTTCCGGAGGCGTCCGCCCTCCCCCGTCGCACGAAACGATTGTCGCAGGTGACATACGGTCCGGAGAACTCCGGCACGTCGTCCCGTGGCATTCCGACTTGTAGCACCGAGAAGATGCCGCAGCACATGCCGATCATCGACGCCGCGCCCCTCTTGGCTTCTGCCAGCGCTCATTGGCGATCGTTGCAGGGCGGGCGACGTTGATGAGGTTGACACACGCTCTGTTCCAAGTTGCACGCTACGCATCCGCCGAAAGGCCGCGGCTATTCCGGCGCTACAGCCTTCGCAGAATGTTGCCCAAGCGCTACCACCAACCTTTCTGCCGACGGTATGGATCGGGATGTGATGAACTGTCTGCATACGCTTTTTGAGCCCTTCGTCGAGGAGATCCATCTGTTTTACTGGAAGGCTGTGAGGACGCCGGCGTCGATTCCGCAACGATCCCGATAGTACTGGAGGAGTTGTCGCTCATCAGCGAGCGCCCTCAAAAGCGAGTTTGCGGCAACCCCAAAACCGCCATCGGTTCGCATCACCTGGAATGGAATCGCTAGCCTCTGGGCTTTCGTTCAAGGGGCGGCCGGAGTTGCCCGCTTCATGTTCGAGGGGCAACGGGCCGCCAATCCAGACGATCCACCACCGGAGCTGCCGGTCGAGGGTGAACTGCTGACGGGCCCACGTTTCATTGAGTTTTCCGTCCGCATTGCCAAGCACCAATTTGACCGCTGGGTCGACTGGATGCCTCGGCCGCCCGCTCTGGTCGAAACCGGCCCGGGCGTGGAGGGGAACCAGCTCTTTCTTGATGCCATAGGCGGGACCATGCGTCATGAGCTTGCGCACCAGGTACTAAAGCATCACGAGCTCCGGTCCGGCATTCCCGCCGACAATGAAGCGCAAGAGCTGGAGGCTGACGATCGAGCGACTACATAGATGAAGGGCGGCCACGCAGCGGAACCGGCGCGGCGATCCTGTGTCCGACTCGCTCCGGCCGAGGTGGAGCTGGAGCGGCGCCCCTTCGCGATGAAGGTCGGTATGATCTGGGTGGCACGGTTTAAATTTGGACCCTACGTCAGAAGCGCGACGCGTCCCGACGCGGTAACGAGGATGAACGGGATGGTCGAGCGTCTGGCGCTTGCGCGGGACAGCTTTGCGGCGGAGATTCTCTCCTATCTAATGAAAGCTCTGATCGATCCTGACGGCCACTGGCCCGCTGACCCGGAGAGGCCTTACCGACCGATGCAGCGACCGACGTGATGATCAGACTCAATCGCTGCGTTAACGCGGGATGGGGCTGGTCTGATTTCAGGCGCTCCTTGTATGGCGTCACGCGCGCAGTGGTGGCGTTTACGACGCCTCTCTTGAAGTGCCGAATTCGGGTGGTTGGCTTTCAGCGGAGGCGCTCCGGGCAATTTTGATCAGATCGCGTGACGACCGCCGAGTCGCACGAGGGACGCAGGGCAGTCGCGTAGCGAGCAACCCGAACAGCCGCGAAGCGAGGCCGCGCGTCCGACTCTTGCGCGAAAGCCGCAAAGGTATACCGAGTTTCACGCGTGAAACTTGCGCCTGCGGGGACCATCCACCGTGCCTAAGTTTCACGCGTGAAACTCTTCCCGAGGAGGTCCTTTCGCTGCCGCTAGCATCCTCAATGGCGGACCGACGCCGCCGAGTCCCGGCCTTCGCCCAGATGGACGGTTCTCGGCGACCGCCAATGGCGGAATCGGCTGAATCCAGAGATGGGGCAGGAGAGGGGGGCTCACCCGAGGACGCATGTTCCGCTGGGCAAATGGCACATGCTCACAACACGCCGTTAACCGGGTGCCGCTTGAACAGATCGCCCAACTCCAGGTACTCCCCGAGCACGTCGAAGCTCTTGTGCCGCCCCAGATGTCTGAGCCTGGCCGGATGCTCGCCGCGGTGCACGCCCGTGGTGAGCGCGCCGCGCTTCAGGCTGTGCCCGCCAATATCCCGCGCTTTGAACCCCGCCTCGGCGGCGGGCGATTTGACGATCGCGGCGACGGTTCAAGGCGTGATCGGCTGACTGCCGATCCGGGGCAGGGGAGGGGACTCCTCTCCGGTCGGGTTCCACCAGCTTGGCTGGCGGAACCTCGCCGGCTTCCACCTGGCCGGGCCTTTTTTGGCAACCAGATGCGCCGGAACACCGGCCCGGACTCAATACTGGCCGCCTCCAGCCAGGCCGTCAGGGCGCGCACCGGGCACAATTCAGTGTGGCCATAGGGCAGGGGAACGATCACCGCATCCGTCTGCGATCCTTTGGTCTGGTGCAAGGTGAGGCGCAGCCCGCGCTCGGTCTGCCCCAGCTGCTCGACACGGATCGCGCCAGGTCCGAACGGCGTAGCGCGCCGGCGAAGCCGACGAGAATCAGCGCGTGATCGCGTAGCCCGCGCAGGTCGTTGGGGATGGGCGCCAGGATCTGCCGGAGGATGCCGGCGGTCGCCGCGACCTTCTTGTGCTGAGTCTGACCTTGCCGCGCGGCCTGGCGACGGATGCCGGCGAGCACGTGCGAGATGCGTTTCCACTTGCCCTCCGAAAAGTTGCTGCGGGGCGAGAAGGGCGGTTACCTCGACCGCCATGCGGCGCGGGCGACGCACGGCAGGGAGGGGAGTGATTTCGCGGCTATCGGGCGCTCCCGGCTCACCAAATGGCCGACCCCGCCAAGTTCACCAAGTGGGATCCGGCGTGGCGCGGCCTTTTACCTTCGATCATGCGACTCGCTCCTTGCGAGATCGGATCGCCGTCAACGATCCCGGTGTCGTCTCAACGAGGCGCCGCCGAACATCGTAGTCGTTACAACACGCCTGTAAGCGGATGCCCTTCGAACAAGTCGCCGAACTCGAGGTATTCCCCAAGTACGTCAAAACTCTTGTGCCGGCCAAGCCGCTTCAGCTTGGCTGGATGGACACCGCGATCCATGCCCGTGGTGAGCGCGCCGCGTTTGAGGCTGTGGCCGCCGAGATCGCGCCGGCCAAAACCGGCGGCCATGGCGCGCGCCTGGACGATTTGGGCCACGGTCTGCGGGCTGATCGCGTGCGTGCCGATCCGCGCCGGGGCCGGCGTGGCGGGCAGGGAAGGGGGTTCGCCCGTGGCCGACGGCTTCGGTCGCGGCGGCAGCCAGATCCGCCGAAAGACCGCCCCCTCGCTCAGCCCGGCCGCCTGCTGCCACGCCTCAAGCGCATGCACGGGGCAGAGTTCGGTATCGCCGTAGGGCAGCGGGACCGTCACCGCGTCGGTCTGCTCGCCCTTGGTCTGCGGCAGGGTGAGCCGGATGCCGCGGTCGGTCTTCTCCAGATGCTCGAAGCGGATGGCGGCCAGCTCCGAGCGCCGCAGCGCGCCGGCGAAGCCAACCAGGAGGATGGCTCGGTCGCGCAGCCCCCGTACGTCGCCAGGTATGGGCGCCAGCAGCCGGCGCAGAATGGTCGCCGTTGCCGCCACTTTCTTGCGCGGCACGACGCCCTTCCTGGCGGCCTCGCGAGAAATGCCGGCCATGGTCTCCGAGACGCAGACATCGTCGGTTGGCACCGGGCAGCCGGCGGCGCGGTGCAAATAGCGGATTGCGGCCCGGCGCAGTTTCAGGGTTTCCGGCGAGAGTTTGCGGCCGCGTTCGCCGGCGAGGAAGGCGGCGACATCCTCGCCGGAGGCCGGCAGGGGAGGGAGGTCGTGCCGGGCGCACCAGGCGCACCAGGCGCGGACAGCGGCGCGATAGGCGCGGCGGGTGTTTTCTGCCTTGGCCATGCGGCGGTAGGTGTCGGCGGCGTCGCGCTCGCTGGCCAAGGTTCCGTCGACGACCGGCTCGCTGGCCTCGACGGCATTGTCGAACCAGGCGCGCACATGCTCTGGTGCCGCGCCGACGGGCGCCGGCACGAGCGCGCGCGACGGCGGCAGGAGCTCAGGCACGGCGTCCGGCGGGTCGTCGCTGGCGTCGATCTGGCTGTCCAAAACGCTTTCTCCGGCTGTCCAAGAAGGCTTGAATGCGGTTTTCTACCCCAACAACCCTACCATCGACAACTCAAATTATCGGTAATAGGTTTGGTCGGGACGGCGGGGCAGGGGCCTCCGGGAAAATAAAACCATTATTTGACGGATCGGCCTCATATCCGTAAATGACCGCGTATCCCATTGATATCTGGAGTGCTGCCGCTGGAGGCAAAGTCCGAATTTCGATCGGCTGATCCGCCGCCCGCCGGACGCCCGTTCTGATGGCCGCCGACGGCTTTACCGACGCGCCGCTGGACCGACTGTTGCGGACGGAGCCGCCCGACCCGATGATCCTCGCGGCGGCGCTCGCCGGCGCTGCCGCGGCGATCGCCCGGCTTGATCAGGCCCTCGCCAGCCATCCGCTGGCCCAGGCCTTTCTCTACCGCGCCCGCCTCGAGTCGGTGCGCCAGCAGGCCGCGGTCGACGGCCAGCTCATTGACCCCTGGCATCTCGCGGCGACCCTCGAAGGCCTACGGCTGCGCATGGACCCCTATCTCCGCATCATCGATCGTGGCGCCATTCTGGACCGCGCCCGTGCGGCGCTCGCCATGCACCAGTGGATCGTCGAGCCGGATTTTGACCAGGAGGGCGAGGTCCAGCGCGCCGAGGCGATGCTTGCCCTGCAGCCGGCGTCGCTGCCGCCGCTGATTGCCGCGGCACAGGGCCTCCGGAGATGGATCGAGACGGGGGAAACCCGTCCGGCGATGCGGTCCGCGATGATCCGCTTTTGGCGCAAGCGTCAGCTATTCCGGCTGCCCGTCCCGCTGACCGGCGCCGCCGCACTTGGGTTCGGGCAGAACTGGGACCTGGATGAATGGCTGCCGGCCTTCCTCGCCGCCATCGAACGCGAGGCGACCGCAAGCCTCGATCTGCTCTATGCGCTGGAACGCGCCTGGTTCGAGGCGCGCCGGGACGTCGCCGGCCGCCGCAAGGATTCGCATGACTCGCGCGCCGTGGACGTCCTGGCCGCGGCCCCGGTGCTCTCCGCGACCACGCTCGCGCGTATCCTCGGCATCGCGGTGAAGAACGCCATCCGCATCCTCGATGCGCTGGTGCAAGCGGAGATCGCCATCGAGGTCGCGCATCGGGCGAAACGGCGGCTGTTCGCGCTGCAGGGCCTGGACCAGTTGCAGCACGTGGTCCAGCCGCCGTACCGCCCGGATCCCAACCGTGCCCGCGGCCGGCAGCGCCACGCGATCGACGACGACATTCCGGAAGCGCCGCCGCTCCCTTTGCCGCCGCTGACCCCGATCGAGCGCAAGGCCTTCGACTACACCGCCCTTGAGGAAGCGATGGCCCATCTCGACGCCGTGGTTCGATCGTCCCGGATCGCCTTGCGGTCACTCACCGAAGGCAGGACGGGCGCCCGAGCGGAGCCAGCGGCAGACAGTGCCGAAGCAGCACCGAACTGCTAACGTCAACTCATGACCGAAACACGCCCGACACCGCACACCGATCCGGAGGGGACCGCGGCGTGACCGACGTCCCCCCCGCTCTCAGTACACCGCCCGCCGGCTATACCGATTGGCTGGCCGAACTGAAGGCGCGTATCCATGCCGCACAGCAGCGCGCCGCGCTCGCCGTCAACCGCGAACTCGTGCTGCTTTACTGGCAGATCGGCCGCGACATCCTCGGCCGACAAGCCCAACAGGGCTGGGGCGCCAAGGTCATCGACCGGCTGGCGGCGGACCTGCGGACGGCCTTCCCGGACATGAAGGGGTTCTCGCCGCGCAACCTGAAATATATGCGCGCGTTTGCCGAGGCGTGGCCAGACGAGTCATTCGTGCAAGGGGTGCTTGCACAATTGCCCTGGTATCATCAGTTGGCACTGCTGGACAAATTGCCCGGCCCCGAAACCAGGAGATGGTACGCCGCCCAGGCTATCGAACACAACTGGTCGCGCAATGTGCTGGTGATGCAGATCGAAAGCCGCCTGCTGGAGCGTAGCGGCATCGCCGTCACCAATTTCCCGACCACACTGCCCGCGCCACACTCCGACCTGGCACGCGAATCCCTGAAAGACCCATACCGTTTCGATTTTCTCGGCCTGACTGACGAAGCGCAGGAGCGCGAAATAGAGCACGCGTTGGTCAGGCATGTGACCGAATTTCTGCTGGAACTCGGCGCGGGCTTTGCCTTCGTCGGACGACAGGTTCTGCTGGATGTCGGCGGTGAGGAGTTCTTCATCGACTTGCTGTTCTACCACCTCAAACTGCGCTGCTATGTCGTGGTTGAATTGAAGGCCGGTAAGTTCAAGCCGGAGCACCTGGGGCAACTGGGCTTTTACCTCACGGCGGTCGATCGCCAGGTCAGGAACGAGCATGATAATCCGACCATCGGTTTGCTGCTGTGTAAGAGCAGGAATAAAGTGGTGGCCGAATACGCACTGGGCGACAAATCACAGCCCATGGGCGTCGTGGAATACAAGCTGGCACAATCGCTGCCCGCCGAGTTGCAGACCAGCCTGCCTAGTATCGAACAGATCGAGCGCGAACTGGCGGGAATGGATGATGAAGGTGTTAGCGCCGCTGTGAATCCGTAGGTATTTGCTGATGTCCTGGAGCAGCCCGAGTGCGGCGCAGTCCTATCGGGCGTTGTGGCCTGATTTTGGCGGCGCAGGGGGAGAACGGGGCCGAGGGCCCCGTCTTCAACCGGTATCGCGGATCAGAACGGCACTTCGTCGTCCTGGATGATCACCCGATCGGTCGGCGCCCATTGGCATCGCTGTCGTGCCGCCTCATGGATTTGGGGTCCGTAGACGGCCAGGATGATGTCACGCATTTCGTCGACGAACTCGAAGATGGCGAGCGCTGCTTCGGGTGACCAGTATGTCGGGATGCCGAATGGGATGGTGATCGGCAGACCCGGGTTGGGCGGCGGTTCGGCACAGAGCGGGCAAGACCGCCGGGATTGTTTGCGTCGCTTATGCTTGGTCATGACTTGCTGGCGCGTCGCTGCTTGACCTTCCGTTCGGCGCGTTCCTTGGCTTCTTTTGCGCGATAGGAGTCACCCTCGATAGAGACCACCTCGGCGTTATGCATCAGCCGGTCGACCATCGAGACGACACAGGCGGCGTTGGGGAAGATCTCACGCCAGTCGGCGAAGGCGCGATTGGTGGTGACTGTCGGTTCAACGTTAATTGCCTTCAGGGCAAATTCGTATTATCAACGACTTAAGCGATTCGTTAATTTGGGACTAGAGTCGTTATTTCGAGACTGACGGCGAATCAGGCACGTTAATTTGAGACTGGCTTGCCTCTGAGAGAAAGTCATGCCGATTGGTGATGAAACGCCAAGTGAGTGGGCTACGGCGGGGCTCCGCGAGGAGGCGGTCCGACGCTTGGCCGCGCTTCCTGCCGAGCAGAGAACGCGGGACGTGGTTGCCCGTGAGGCACGGCAGATAGGAATTTCTGCCAGCACCATGTTTCGCTTGATCGCTGCCTGGCGGGATGCGCCGGTCCGTTCGACCTTGCTCCCCGAGCGGCGGGGTCCAAAGCGTGGCTCGCTCCGAACGCCGCTGGCCAAACGGCAGATCATCAATGAAGCAATCGACCGCCTGTTCCTGAGGCGGGAGGCGCCCCGGATGTCCGATCTTTGCGACGAGATCGAAGCCCGATGCAGATCAGGTGGCCTGACACCACCAAGCCGGGCGACCGTCGAACGGCATGTCGCCGCGCTCGATCAGCGCCGGACCGTTAGGCTTCGCGAGGGGCCGACGGCTGCCAGCGACCAGTTCGCCATCCGCTCCGGTATGATCGAAGTGGTTCGTCCCCTTCAGATCGTTCAAATCGATCACACGCTGGCGGATGTGTTGGTCGTTGACGAGGAGACACGCGTTCCTGTCGGCCGGCCGTATCTCACGCTGGCGATCGACGTTTTCAGCCGGGTGGTCGTGGGATTCCATCTGACCATGGATTACCCGAGCGTCCTGTCAGTCGGGCTTTGCCTGACCCAGGCGGTATTCGAGAAGGGCGAGTGGCTCGAAAACAGGAACATTCGCCTCTCGTGGCCATGCTCAGGTCTTCCGGAGTTGCTGTATCTCGATAACGCGGCTGAATTTCACTCAAAGGCGCTGGCTCGTGGGTGTGAGGAGCATGGTATCAAGGTCGACTTTCGCCCGCCGCGCACGCCGCACTTCGGGGGGCACATCGAGAGACTCATCGGCACAACGATGGGCGCGCTTCATCTTTTGCCAGGCACGACCGGGAGCTCCGTCGCGGACAAGCGCGACTACGACCCGGAGCACCGGGCGGCCATGACATTGCGTCAGTTGGAACGGTGGATCGCGCTGGAGATCGCCGGGAAATATCACAACCGTATCCATTCCGCGCTTGGCCGCCCTCCGATGGCAGTGTGGAACGAACACGCGGCTAACGCGATCTGGAAGCGTCCTGGTGACCGCGTCCGGTTCCTGCTGGATTTTCTACCGCGGTGCGAACGCCATTTACAAAGAACCGGTATCGAGTTCATGAAATTCCAGTACTCATCGCCGGAGTTACGGTCTTTCAGCATCCGCAAGAAGACGAAGGTCGGGGTGAGGTACGATCCGCGCGACATCAGCCGGATATGGGTGGAGGTCGCTCCCGGCACTCATGTGGAGGCGCGATGGCGGGACCTGCGCCTGCCTCCGATGACGCTATGGGAACGAACTTCGGCGCGGAAACGACTGCGCGCGCAAGGGCGCAAGGAACGCGACAGTCAATCGATTGGCTATGCGGTCCTCGAGCAGCGCGCCATCGAGGATGACGAGGTCAGGCTCACGGCACAGGCCAAGAGAAATCGCCAGCGGCGCAAGCACCTGGTGACCCAGGATCACCAGCAGGCTCCTGGCCCGATCGCCCAGCCTGGCACCGGCACAGGCGAGTCCGAGCCATTCACCGACGGCCCCCTCCCCTATTTCGAAACGGAGTTCCTGCATGGCCGGCGTTGAGCACGTATTCCCTGAAATCGCCGACATGCTCTCGGCGGACGACAGCAGCCGGATCCGATCCATCCAAGAGGAGCGCTGGGTCAGTTATCCGAAGGCCGTGGTGATCATTCGCAAGCTCGAACGTCTCCTTGAATTTCCCCGGCGGAGCAGGATGCCGTGCCTGTTGATCGTTGGGCGGTCGGGCATGGGAAAGACCATGCTGCTGGAACGGTTCTGCCGGCAGAACTGTCCAGCCTGGGAGCCGGAACATGACCGCGAACACACGCCTGTGCTATCGGTCGTGATCAGACCACAACCCAATATCCGCCGGTTTTACGGGCAGATCCTTTCCGCGCTGAAAGCGCCTACGGCCTCGACGGCGGCGTCCGGCGTCATCGAAGATCGCGTGTACCACCTCCTTCGGGCCCTCGGCACCAGGATGCTGATCGTCGACGAGGTCCATAATGTCTTCACAGCCGCACGATCGTCGGACCGCGATGCGATGATGGCGCTTTTGCGGACGCTGACCGGCGAACTCAAGATCTCGCTGGTGTGCGCGGGAACGAGCGAAGCCGAAAACGCCATCCTTGGTGATGAACAGCTGGCCAGCCGATATGAGCCGCTGACGCTCCAGGCGTGGCAGCCGTCCACGGAGTTCCAGGGTTTGGTAGGAAGCGCTCTGCGCTCGATGCCATTGCGGCAGCCATCAGAACTCAATCTCCAGGCGGTGCGCCATCTGATCGAAATCAGCCAGGGCGTCACGGCCAGGGTCTTCAGGGTGCTTGCGGATCTCGCGGAAGAGGCGATCCTGTCGGGAGCGGAACGGATTAACAGCGCCGCGGTGCTCGACTTGCCTCTGGCCCCTCGCGCGGCGGCTGCATGAGGTGACGGCGCTGCCTCTTGCCGCAAGTAAGGAGCCGGGCGAGTTGTTGTCATCCTGGCTCGACCGAACCGCCGCGCTGCACCGGGTCTCGCGGCCGCATTTGCTGACCTGGGCGGGCTGCAGCCCCGCCTCGCTTCGCGCAATCGACGAAACCCTCGTGGATGACGATGTTCCCTTGATCGCCTCGATGCTGCGATCTTCGGCGGACGAAGTCCTCGCAAGCACTCATCGCTGGCTCGGCCACCTGAGCGCCGGCCTTGTCCGGAGGAACGGGCAGGAGGTCGAATGCCGGCGATGCTTGGCCGAATTCAGCCTTCGGCACGGAGCGGCGGTGCGGATGAAACACTGGCGTGAAGCATGGCGTGTCCTTTGCGACCGCTGTGGCGGCGTTCTCACCCAGCAGGGCGATGAGGACTTCGATGCGGAACTGAGATGGTCCTGGTACGCCCCTGTCGTAAAAAACGCGCACCGAGGCTCCGAGTTGGTAGCAGCCGTTGTTCGCGGAGAACATCGGCCTCCGGCAACTTTGGCTTCCTCCTGGGGGGAACCATCGGTGATCAACGGCGCTCTTGTGTTACCGGGGTTTGTTACCAGCATGTTTGGCTCGAAGTTGGTGTCGGGACCGAAGAGAGCCGCGTTGGCCAATCTTGGGCTTCCATGTAGGATTTTCGTCCTTGCCGCGACTGGAGCCCAGTCGCTCGACGAAGCATATTGGTCCCGGCACCTCCTCCGTGTTTGGGAGGTCAACCGCAAACTGGGCCGAGCGGCCGATGCACGGAGGAGACGGAAGAGCTGCAAATCTCAGTCCCAGAATTAACGTTATTTTGGGACTAGAGCCGACCCAGTCTCAAATTAACGTTCATTGGGAATCGTAACAATCTTCCAGTCCGGGAATTAACGTTGAACCGACAGCGCCGTCGGCGACGACACAGGAGGC
Organism: bacterium; assembly: GCA_027311165.1. GTDB lineage: Bacteria > Pseudomonadota > Alphaproteobacteria > Acetobacterales > Acetobacteraceae > DAICZL01. The sequence continues at coordinate 32,670 of DAICZL010000161.1, read as the reverse complement.
GGCCTGATGCCGGCTTCCCGGAAGCCACGCCCCAAGGAGCGGCGGTCCGTCGACAATGAACTCTATCAGCGACGCGCGGCCGCGGCCGGGATCGTCATGGTCTCCGTCCGTGTGCCCTCGGTTCGGGTTCCCGAAATCAAGGCCATCGCCCTCGAGTGGCGGCGTGAAGCGAAGCTGCTGCTGGAAAACGACCTGCCGTCGGCCGATCAGATCCTGCGGATTCACGCTGTTTGTCACACGCTCGATTTAACCATTCCGCCCGAGGCGTTCGAGACGCGTGCGACCGCGGCTGCGTGGCTGCACGCGCATGAACGCAAGCTCGGACAGCGCCGCATCCACATTCCGCGTCAACACACCGCCGATCCCTAAATGCAACGAGGGCCAGCCATGATCGCCGCGCTGTCGCAACCAAGTCGTACACGTCTCCGCCTCGGCTTATTCCTTTCCCTGATTGCAAGCCCCGCCCTTGCGGTTCCGCTCGACATCCACGCGAGCAATATCGCGCCGTCGGATACGCGAAACGCTGTAGCGCCTGCGTTACCGACCCCGGCAGTCGGGCCGAGCGCTCCCCCGATCACCTTTCTCCGGGCTGCACGGTTTTCGATTGCAGGGGGGCGGACGGGAGAGGCGCAGGAGGCGTTGGAGAGGGCGGAAACGCGGCTTATGGACGACAACGCGCAGCCCGGGGCGGCCGCGCCACCTGCCCTGGCCGACACGCGCGCAGCGCGGCAGGCACTCGCCGTCCGCGATCCCGCGGGCGCTGCGCGCAACGTCGATGCGGCGATCGCAGCACTCAGCACGCCGGCCGTCGCGGTCACGTTCCCACCCCCGATCGCCGCGCCGGTTCAGATCCCGCCGGTTGCCCCCGTGGCTGTCGCTGCTCTGCCTCCTACGCCGCCGCCCGTGACCAAGGCCCTTCTTCCGGGCCGCTGGGAGCTGCGGGGGGCTAAATATGTCTGGGTGCCCCCTGATACGGAACTCCGTCGGGTCGACGAGCGACCGTGGCTGCAAGGCCGCTACGTTTGGAAGGATGGCGCCTGGATTTGGAGCGCGGCGCACTACGGATATCCGTAGTCGTTCGGCCTACTTCACCGATGGGGAATCAGCGTGGGCTTTGCTGAACGGGATTGGTATCGGGAGCAACATGCGGATCCCCGCCCAGTGATCACGCTGCGTGTTCGCCGCTTTACCTGGGTGCGCTGGGCGGCGCCTGTGGCGATCGTCGCCGTGTTGCTCGCTGGCGCTACCTACCAGGATTGGCGGCTCACCCCTCCAACGCCGACTACCGGCAAGCCTACTGCGCCGCCGCGAGCCCAACCGGCACCAGCTGCGGCGGCGGATGCCGTCGCGTTTCCAAAAGATGGCTTCACCCTCGTCGATCGGCGCCCTGGGTCCGACTGGAATGCCCCACTGACTGTCCGCATAGCCTCCGACACACCGTACCGCCATTGGATCGTCAGCGTGCGTGATTGGGCGACCGGAAAATGGGTGGCGACCGTTTATCTGTCGAATGGCGTGATCACCACGGTTGCTGCTGCCGAGCGGCTTCTATCGGATTGCGATGGCGGCGGGTTCGAACTGGCAGGGCGAGGCCCGCCTCTTCGGAGCTGGCACAGCGGCGTGGGAGTGGACCAGCGCAGTCTCGCTAATGTCCAAATCGAATCCAGTTCTCGGCTCGCCGATAGATGGGTCTGAAAATACCGCGCCGCTCGCGTGGGATGCGTTCCGCACGCGATGACGGAGGCCGCCGGCGAGACAACGATTGACTTATCGCCGGCGGTTAGATGGAGTGGTCTTACTTCGCGGCTTGTTGTGTGCGCTCTGCTTCCTGGGCCTGGGCAATGCTGTTGCCATACGCCAAGGCTTGCGTCGCCGTCGTGCGCGTCGCCTGTGCTTGCAGCAGTGCCTCGATGGTGTCCAGGACGACGAGCTGCTGTTTCGCGACAGCGAGTTGCTGCTGCTCGACGGTCAGGATTTGCTGCGTCGTCGCTTGCAGCTGTGGGTCAGTCACCACCGTTTGTGCGGATGCGAGTGCCGGCACAAGCACGGCTGCTGCGGCTATCAATAAGACTGGAAATCGCATCGGACTGGTCCTCTTGGGAGTACCGCCGGTTCGGCGGCGGCCTCACCCTGCCGGCGGGCGTTGCGAATCAAGGTTTCGTGTTTTTGTAGCAACCGACGAGCCCGACGTTCCAACAGGTCGGAAAATCAGGCTTCACTGCTGGCCGCTGCAATGGGCGATTGACCACGATAGGACCCTGGTTGAGTTGGGCGAGGTCGATCTGAACGAGATCCTCGGTATCTTTGAAGTAGTTGGATAACTGCGCCGGTGACGTGAAGCCGTCCATTTTCGCATATCGAGTGGTGCGCGCCGCGAAAGTCTCCGGGGCGAAATACGGCAGCGATATGTGATTGAGGCGTCGCCCGACTTTCATGTCTGTGTAGAAGCCGGTGTAGTCGAGGATCAGGCAGTCTCGAAGCGCCCATATTTTCGTCACCGGCACGGTCGCCGACTGATAGCAACTTTCTATTTCCTGGGTGACGCCTGCCATACCGCCTGCCTTGAACGAGGTGTCGTAGCGGCTGGCGATATTCCAAACTTCCTGTTGAATATCCGGGTGCGGATCTTCGACCGTAACGCCAGTCGCGGTGCATCCGCCCAGCAGCAAAGCCGCGACTATGGAGCGGATGACAGGCGTAAGAGCCATTCGCAAAATCCTCTTCCTATGTTGCCTGCTCGGATAATTAGCGCGAGGCGTGCGAACGGCGCTTCGCGCGAGGGTGTGAAGATGTGGATCGATCCAGGGCTTCGGATTCCAAAGGATACGGCGGACCAGATCAGTGCTGCCGCGGTGCCGGGCAATGGAGCATTCCTGACGGATGCGTATCCCTTTCCACTGACGGCCGAGCTCGTGGACCGCGAGGTGCGTCTGAGGGCAGCAACCGGGGACGAGGTGACGGAGCTTCTCACGACAGGCGGCTTGCCGCCCGAACCCGATGTGAAGTGGCCCGGAGATCCAGCCCTGGCACTCGGTCGCGAGGTCGAGTGGCAGATCGACGAGGGCGATCCGCCGACCCGTGAGGACAGCTGCCGTCTCTGGGCCGGCGAAGTCTTATTGTGCTCCGGTGAGGGCCTGGCCGGTCCCTTCTATATCCACGAAATGGGCGCCCGCGCCTGGGCCTTTTCCGAGGCGCTCAAGCAGGCCAGGGACGATGTCTTTGAGATACAGGTCGTGCCCTACGCCTGCGCGAGATCGTTTGCGCCCGCCCTGCTGCGGGAAGGTGAGGTGGCATTCGGCGGCTTTCGTCGCCGCCACGCTATCTCGCCGATAAAGCCTAGCGGTATACCGGTGGTTCTCGCCCTCCCAAAGACTCGAACCGCAGGATGATCGCGCTCGTAAGGACCAGCATGGGTGGTTTGCCGACGGTCCGGTGTCGGGCGCCTCCTAAACGAAGCGGGCATGTGCAGTTCGGCGAGATCGTCAAACTTGCGTCAGTTCGGCACCTGCAGCCGCGCTGGACTTTCGGACATATCTTTCGGAAATCGCCCCGGTTTCGAAAGCCCCGGAACGGTCGATGGGGAGTGGAAGTCTGGATGCCAATGTTCGCGGCAAACGGCGCCGTTTCGGTGATATCTTTCGGTAACCGCAACTCGTTGGTATCATTCGATGACGTAGGCGAACCGAAAGTCTTGATTTATGCGCCAAATTGGCTACGCCTTGCCGTATCCTATCCCCTAGGGTAGGATACACTATGGAACATGCTTCGCATCCCGACATCCTCAAGCGCCTAAAGCGGGCGCAAGGCCATCTGGCCTCGACCATTGCGATGATCGAGGCAGGCCGCTCCTGTGTGGAACTGGCGCAGCAACTCCACGCCGTCGAGAAGGCGATCAGCAACGCCAAGCGCGAGTTGGTTCAGGATCACATGGAGCATTGCATCGGCGACGGCATGGGCCGTCCCGGGGCGGACGCGAAGAGCGCCATGTCCGAATTCAAAGCCCTTGCCAAATATCTTTAGAGGCCGCCGACATGCTCAATAAAATTCGCGATTGGTTTGGGTTTGGCGGTTTTGATCAACATCCGGGCGGGCATGGTCACGACCACGGCGGCAGCGACGGTCACGGGCATACACATGGCGTGATCGACCCGAGCATTGCTTCGACCGAGCGCGGCGTCTGGGCAATCAAATGGTCGTTCATCATTCTGGCCATCACGGCGGCTATCCAGTTCGCCGTCGTGCTGGTGTCCGGCAGCGTGGCGCTGCTGGCCGACATGATCCACAACGTTGGCGACGCAACCACGGCGATACCATTGTGGATCGCCTTCGTGCTGGCCCGCCGCAAGCCCTCGAAAACCTTCACCTACGGCCTTGGCCGCGCGGAGGATTTGGCGGGCATCCTGATTGTCCTCATTATCCTGTTTAGCGCCGTGGTGGCTGGCTATCAGGCGATTTCGCGCCTGCTGCATCCTGAGCCGGTGCAGCAACTTGGCTGGCTGGCGTTTGCCGGTTTGATCGGCTTCATCGGCAATGAGGCGGTCGCGATCTTCCGCATCCGCGTCGGTCGCCAAATGAACAGCGCGGCGCTGATCGCCGACGGCTATCACGCCCGCACCGACGGCATCACCAGCCTTGCGGTCGTGCTGGGTGCGGCGGGCGTGTGGATGGGCTTCCCGCTGGCTGACCCGATTATCGGCCTGCTGATTACCGCCGCAATTTTCGCCATCGTCTGGCAATCCTCGCGGGCTGTGGTCACGCGGATGCTTGATGGCGTCGATCCGCGCGTGGTGGACGAATTGCAGCATGCGGCGGAACATGTCCCCGGCATCAAGCAAGTGCTCGATACCAAAGCCCGCTGGCTCGGCCATGAACTCCATGCCGATGTGACCATTGCCGTCGAGCAGACGCTTTCGGTGGCAGAGGCGAACGCAATCGCCGCGCAGCTACAGGCTGAATTGCATCAGCACCTTCCCGCCTTGAAAGTCGCAATGATCCGCTTCGGCACGCAGGGTGACGCAGCATCCGAACTGGTTGCGCCTTCGACCGGGCATCATCACGCGCCGGAGCCGTTCGTGTTCGAGGGCAGGCTGGCGGCGGGCTTGCTGCGTATCGTGGATACGCCCGAAGGCGAACGCATGCGCCTCACTGTCTCCAACCACGCCGAAGGGTTGGGGGCCGTCGTCACTATCAAACGACCGGGCGGTGTCGCGGAGAAATTGCCGCTGCTTCCAGCCGCCAACGATCATCACAGTTATCTCAGCGCCTTGGCTCCTGCCGAGCCGCACGAGTTCGACGCCGTTCTGGAATTATCGGCTGCTGGTGACGCGGAAACGCATGCCTTCCACATGGCCGAACCCGCAGGCCATCACCACTGACCGGAGGCTAATGAAAACAGCGCGTCTCCTTCTCCTCTGCTCCCTGCTGCTGACCGCCTGCGGCGAGGGGGACGTGCATTCGGTCTGTTATGCCAATGGCGACCACGGCAATCTGTCGGACGGCAAGATCACGCGCATCTGCGATTGCATCGCCAAGGCCGTCGCCCAACAAAAGCCGACGCCGCAGGAAACAGGCTGGATCATCACGCTCCTGAAGGGGCGGCGCACCACCGGCGACGCCCCGGCGGATCAAGCCGCAATTAAGCAGATACAGACTTTCATGCAGCAAAAGCAGGCCAGTTGCCGTGCGAAGTCCTGAAAAATGCGCTTTTCGTACGGCTGAGATTCACTGCCGAAGTCTTGATTTATGCGCCGGTCAATGATGTGGCTGCGTGCATTGGTTATGGTCGGCCAATACTTCGATCACACGGCAGTCCGCGACCTTGCCGTGACTGCAACTTTCGATCATCACGCCAAGCTCGGCCTTTAACGCGGTCAAGCTGTCGATGCGCTGCTGCACCTCCGCCAGCCGGGCACGGGCAATGGCGTCGGCTGTGCTGCAAGGCTGGTGAGGGTCGTCTTGTAGCGTCAACAGCGTTCGGATGGCGTCGATCTCGAACCCCAATTCGCGAGCGTGGCGGATAAACGCCAGCCGTCGCAAATCGCCGGGATCGAATGTTCGCCGGTTGGCTTCTGTGCGAGGCGGTGCCAGCAGCAAACCAATCTGCTCGTAATAGCGGATCGTCGGCACCTTCACGCCGCAACTGCGCGAGGCCTCCCCGATTGAAACTTTCTCAGCCATAGTCCTTGCTCCTCTAGTCACTAGAGGATGTAGCGTTGCAGGCAATGGTTCAAGAGGGATTTTATGATGGCCGATGCAGCGACGAAGACCCGGTATCGGGTTGAAGGCATGGATTGCGCGGGTTGCGCCGCAAAAATCGACACAGCCGTGCGGCGGTTGCCGGGCATCGAGGACGTGTCGGTGTCGGCGACGGCTGGCACCATGACCGTGCGCCATAACGGCCAAGGCGACTTGGCTCAACTCGAACGCGCGGTGACCGGCCTCGGCTATGGCATTGCGCCCGCAGACCGGCCAGCCGGTGCGGGGCAGAGTGGCGATGCAAAGCACGGTCACGCGGGACATGACCACGGGCCTGAACTGCACGGCCATGACCACGGCCCGGCAACCGGCGTCTGGTGGCAATCCCCGAAAGCGAAACTGACCGCCGCTGCCGGTCTTGCTCTGATCGTCGCCTATGGCGTCGGCAAGCTGGTGCCGGCCATTGCCCCTTGGGCCTTCATCGCCGCCATGCTGGTCTGCCTCGTGCCGATTGCACGGCGTGCTTTAATGGCGGCGCGGGCCGGCACGCCGTTCTCTATCGAAATGCTAATGACGATTGCCGCCGTGGGGGCTGTCGTCATCAACGCGGGCGAGGAAGCGGCGACCGTCGTGTTTCTGTTTCTCGTCGGCGAATTGCTGGAAGGCGTAGCGGCTGGCCGCGCCCGCGCCAGCATTCAGGGGCTGACGGCTCTGGTGCCAAAAACGGCCTTGGTCGAAACCGACGGCCGAACTGAGGAAGTGCCGGCAGAGTCCGTTGCCGTTGGCGCTGTTATTCTCGTCCGTCCGGGTGATCGCATCCCGGCGGACGGCGTGATCGTCTCAGGCGAAAGTGCGATTGACGAAGCGCCCGTGACCGGGGAAAGCACGCCGAAACGCAAGCGTGTCGATGATGTCGTGTTTGCCGGCACCATCAACGGCGACGCCGCGCTGCGCATCCGCGTTACTGCTGCCGCCGCAGACAACACGATTGCCCGCGTCGTCAAGCTGGTTGAGGAAGCGCAGGAAAGCAAAGCGCCGACCGAGCGGTTCATTGACCACTTTTCCCGCTACTACACACCGGGCGTGGTCGCCGTCGCGGCGCTCGTCGCCCTTGTGCCGCCGCTGCTGTTCGGCGCGGCGTGGAACGAGTGGGTTTATAAGGGCCTTGCCATCCTGCTGATCGGCTGCCCCTGTGCTCTCGTAATCTCGACGCCGGCTGCCATTGCCGCCTCGCTTTCTACCGGTGCCCGGCGCGGTCTGCTGCTGAAAGGCGGCGCTGTTTTGGAAAATATGGGACGGATTACCGTGGCGGCGTTCGACAAAACCGGCACGCTGACCGAAGGCAAGCCAAAGGTCACGGATGTGATCGGCTTTGGCCGCTCTGAAGCCGATGTGTTGCGCTTGGCGGCGGCGCTCGAAACCGGTTCAAGCCACCCGCTTGCAACCGCCATTTTGGCGCGGGCCCAAGCCGACAATGTGACAGTGCCGGTAGCAGAAGGCGGCGAGGCCGTGGGCGGCAAGGGCGTCACGGGACGCGCTGAGGGTATTGCGCTGTTCCTTGGTTACGCCAGCGCGGCGGGCGAACGCACGCCTCTGACGCCGGAACAAATTGGCCGCATCGAGGCGCTGAACGCTGACGGAAAATCCGTGGCGGTGTTGATCGCAGACGGCGCGGCGGCGGGCGTGATCGCCATGCGCGACGAACCACGCGAGGACGCCAAGGCGGGTTTGAAAGCCCTGACGGACGCCGGCATTCGCACCATCATGTTGACAGGCGACAACCGCCGCACAGCGGAGGCAGTTGGCAAAGAATTGGGCATTGAGGTGCGGGCCGAACTGCTGCCCGCCGACAAGCAACGCATTGTGCAGGAGTTGAAAGCGGCAGGCGGGGATGTGGCGGTCGCTAAAATCGGCGACGGCATCAACGATGCGCCGGCACTGGCTGCTGCGGATGTCGGAATCGCAATGGGCAGCGGCACCGACGTTGCGCTTGAAACCGCCGATGCGGCAGTGCTGCATGGGCGGGTCGGCGACGTGGCGGCTATGATCGCCTTGTCGAAGCGCACCATGCGCAACATCCATCAGAACATCACTATCGCGCTCGGCCTCAAGGCGGTGTTCCTCGTCACCACGATTGCGGGGATCACTGGCCTCTGGCCGGCCATCCTCGCCGATATGGGTGCCACGGTTCTGGTGACACTGAACGCGTTGCGGTTGCTGAAATTGAAGTCTCCCCCACTCGTGTATGATTTGAGCCCATGACGCCTGTAACCACCGACCATCATCTGCGGCGGGTCGTCCGCCTCGTCGCAATCCTTAACCTTGCCTATTTTGGCGTTGAGTTTGCTGTCGCGCGGCTGATCGGCTCGGTTTCGCTGTTCGCTGACAGCATCGACTTTCTCGAAGATGCGTCGGTCAATCTCCTCATTCTCGTGGCGCTCGGCTGGACAGCGCGAAAGCGCGCCCGCGTCGGCATGGCGCTGGCCGGTATCCTGCTGGTGCCGGGCCTCGCCACGCTGTGGACGGCGTGGGAAAAGTTCAACGTGCCGGAAACGCCTGACCCAGTGCTGTTGTCGCTGACGGGCTTAGGCGCGTTGGCAATCAACCTGTCCTGCGCCCTCATGCTGACGCGCTACCGTCGCCATAGCGGCAGCCTGACCAGAGCCGCCGTTCTCTCCGCTCGTAACGACGCGGCAGCCAATGTTGCCATTATCGCGGCGGGGCTGGTGACGGCTTTCCTGTGGGCGTCGGCGTGGCCGGATTTGATCGTCGGATTGGGTATCGCCGCCCTGAACGCCGACGCGGCGCGGGAGGTCTGGCAGGCTGCACGAGAAGAACACAAAACGGCGGAAGCATAGCCGTCCAGAAATCTTGATTTACGCGCCAATGGCGAAGAATAGGTTGCAGCCCGTACTCGTTCGGAATGTCCGCTGGTCGGAAGCCTTCCTTTAGATAGCCAATGCCTTGCTTGGGTCGAAAACCGGCTGCTCTTGCCATCTGCAGAGTCGAACAGCTCAAGATTGGCTCGTCAGCCGTTACGGCGCGGGGCCGCTAGACAGGGATAGCGGTGGCGCTGGCGCGGGAACAACCCCGTCCAGCCGACCGCGCACCACCTCGGCCTCTGTCCGCATTGCCCGCAAATGTTGCTGCACCTCAGTCGCTTGTAGGGCGTCACGAAGGAGCTTGCCGTTTTCTTGAATGGCAGTGTCAAGGGATGGCAGATGCCGAGAGAGTTGGTCGTTGACCGCCAGCGCCCTCGTGCGCTGGGCCGCCTTCCTTCCCCATCCCGGATCGGCCAGCGTTGCCGCCTCCATCGCGTGGTGCGCACCGATGAAGGCGTCGATGGCGCGCTCGCGGTCGTGACGGGCTGCGTTGAGCAGATCGATGCCAAGCGCCTTGTAGGGCTTCTCGGACATATCCGCAGCGGCGCGCGCCCAGAGCGTGTCCTGGGTGATGGGCGTGGCGTCGCCGACGGCCTGGCGATGCCGCTCGGCCTCGTGCAGCGCTCCTTCGGAGATCAGCGTCCATGTCGCGCCACGCGCCCGACTTTCCGCCACGTAGCTGGTGAAGCCGGTGACCCCTGACGTCCCGCGCGGCAGCGCGTTGATGTGCTCGTCGGAGGTGAGCCCCTGCGCCGCGTCGATCGTTAGCGCATGGCCGAGGCCGAGCAGGATGCGGCCTGTCTCTTTGTCCGCCAATCGGCGCCAGTCAATCTCCGCGACTTCCCCTTTCGCCGTCCGGACGCGAAGGCCGCGATCGCTCTGGGAAAGAACCTCGACGACGTCGCCGTTATTGCCGACCTGCTGCTCTCGTCCCCCAGCGTGGCCCCACGTCCGGCGATAGAGTCGCACCCTGTCACCCGTGGCCAGGGCCAGGTCATATTCCCGCCCGTTCTGGTCGATCGCCTTGTGGAGAGTCTCTGCGGTGGCGATCTCGCCTCGCACCTTCAACCGCGCGCGGATCGCCTGGCTGATGTCGGCCGCGTCCTCGTTCGTTGGGGCACTGATGGTGATGCCGCGCTTGCTCCCGGATGCGGCCAGAATGTCCCGCCGCTCGATGTAGAGATCGGCGATCTGGCCGACCACCTGGTCGCGGTCGCCACCGAGGAGACGGGCATGGCCGTCCGCTCGCTTCATCGTCAAAGCGTCCTCGGCCTTCCCCTCGCGGAAGAGCGCGGCGATCTCCCGGCCGCGCTGGGTTGCCTGCCGGACGGTCGAGAGCAGGACGGGAAGGGCCTCCGGAGGAAGGGCGCGCCGGAGCAGCTCTATGCTGTCGCCCGCCTCGATCGCCTGGGCCTGCTCCCGGTCGCCGAGCATCTTGATCGTCATGCCTGTGCGCGCCTGCAGCTCGAGGAGTTTGAGCAAGGGGCGCGGCCCGACCTGGCTGACCTCATCGATCACCAGGACGGTGTTGCGGCTGACGGTGATGTCGCCGCGCTCGATCATCGCCAGCAACGGTGAGAGCGCGTAGGCGCGGTCGATGCCGGCGTCGCGCAGGGCGTCCGCCTGACGCCATGCCAGCGCGGTGCCGATAACCTCCCTTCCCTTCGGGTCAAACCGCGTGTCCGACTTCCAGGTGGTCACCACAGGCTCCAGGATCGTTGTCTTGCCGACGCCGGCGGCGCCGGTGAGCAGGGTCAAACGGCCCCCCTGCCCCAGCGCGAAGATCGCCGCCTTCTGGTCGGCGGAGAATTTGACCTGACTCCGATCCATCGCACGGCGGAGGTCCGACGAGCCAAGCGCACCCGACCGGTCCCGAGCCGTCTCGTGCGCCAGACTTTGCAGCCGCTCCTCGATCCTGATCTGCCGTGTGTTGCTGACCCGCAGCCTGTCGTCGAACACCCCGACCACCAGACTGACGTGCTCCCCGCCGATCCGGATGCCCCGTTCCTCGATCAATTCGACCACCCGCTTGATGTCGGCCGGGCCGCCCGCGATGCCGGCGCCGATGAGGCCGCGGGCGGCATGCAGGCCGAGTTTCTCGTGATCGATGACGGCGGCCGTACGGAACTCCTCGGCCAGGTGCCGGGCTGCGAAATGGTAGGCCTGCTCGAACCGTTCCTCGTCGGTCCGCTTGGCGTGGGTCGTCTCCCCGATGACGCTCTCGTGCTTCCAGCCAAGCGCCTCCGCCTGCTCGCGCCACAGCCGCCGCTCATCCGCTTTCATCTTGCCCAGCCGGCCCTCGGCGCTCGCCTCCTCGACGATATCGAGTTTACGCTCTGCGGAGAGGTCATCCCACGATAGGCCTTGGCGCTCCGCGAAGGTGCGCGCCTTATGCAGGATCTGCCGGTCGCGCTTGCTGAAGGCCCGGCCGATGTCCCCCGGGACGCTCTCGATGACGACGGCCTGCTCATTCTCGTTATAGCCGACCTGGATGCCGAGGCGGCGCAGCTCGTCGGCCAGCACCGCCTGGAAGTAGGCGCCGAACTCCTTGATCCGGTTGTCCGTGAGGGCCCGGAGGTCGAGCGACCCGATCCGGCCGTCCGCGGTTGCGACGATGTTCATCAGGAAATTGTGTATGTGGGCGTGCGGGTCGCCGGCGACTGGCGCGTCGAAGAGGTAGGTCTGCCCCTCCGCCCCGTCCTGGACCTGCAGGGTAGGCCGGGCTGTGTGGTGCCGGAAGGTGACCCACCCGACCGCCCCTGGATCGGCGCCGTCCTCGCCACCCTTTCCGCGCCGAGCCCAGCCGACTTCGTGCGCGACGTAGCGCATGGCGCGGTCGGCTGCCCGGTCGATGGCGTTCCAGATCAGCGCCGACTCTGCGGGCGTGGGAGCGAACTCAGCCGCGAGGGTTACGGACTTGTCCGGGCTGAACACCAGGTCCACCCCGGATAGCTTGCGGGGGTGAGCGGACCAGGCCTCGCCATTGTCAGCCCGTCGCGCCTCGAACAGCCGCGACATCTCGGCGTCTCGCGGCATCTGGCTGGGGTCGATCCCGATCGCCTTCGCGAGGATCGCCGGCATATCCGGCCGCCAAGACGCGCGGCCATCCCGGCCGGTGTAGTAGGCGGTGAGGCGCCCGCCCTCTTCGAGCGTTCGGCCGGCGGCGTCGACCGGCGCCGGATGGATCGGCTCTGGGGTGTTCTCAGTGAAATACCGCAAGAGCAGCCGGCCGGCGGAGGCGGCTGCGATCTTGCGGAAGTTCATCATGACCGATGCGCCCCTTTGTGCGCGGCATGACCGTTCGCACCGGCTCCAGCCCTGTCGACCGGCAGGGCAGGTAGGCGGTCGAGGATGGCGCCCTGGTCGCTCGCGATCTGGCGCAGAAGCACGAGCGCGTCGCGCTGCTGTGCGACAAGAGCGGCGATGAGGTCTTCAAGGGTCGGCCCCTCTCGCTCGGGCTTGTTGACCAGCAGGCCGACCAGGGCGCGCAGAAGCTCGAGGCACTCGCGCGTCTGCTCGCGGATGATGGTGAGGTCGGATTCTTTGCCGCCGTCAGCGGTAGGCGCTGCCGCGGACGGCCTGATACTTTGTCCCATGTGCTGCCCCATAAAGCGCGGCATAGTGGGCAGGCTGCCTGCGAATGGCGGTCAAAGTGGGCGCCTACCTGGGCTACGGAGTTCTCCGGCAAGCGCGTTATTGTCGTCTGCCAACGGGGGCAAAAGCTCAGCCAGGGCGCCGCCGCGTGGCTCAGGCATGAACGCATCCAGGCGGAATCGCTCGAAGGTGGCTTCGAGGCATGGGTCGCGCATGGTGGCCCATTGTTGCGGCCGGACCTGGTTCCGCCGCGCGACGAGCGACAACGCACCGTTTGGGTGACCCGCGCGCGTCCGAAAGTCGACCGTATCGCCTGCCCGTGGCTGATCCGCCGGTTCATCGATCCATCCGCGGTGTTCCTGTTCGTGGCACCCTCGGAAGTCGAGGGGGTCGCAGACCGCTTCAGCGCGACTGCGTTGCCGATCATCCAGCGTCGCTGCCAAGGTGGCACCTAAAGATCAAGGTGGCACCCAAAGATAAAGGGATTTCGCAAGTCATAGAAAAACTCGCAGGCAGCCTCACGGGCAGGCTTGTCGGACCAATGAGCCATGGTGGCAAAGGAAGCGATAGGGTTCCTCACCAGGCGCAATGCGATGGGATAACTCCCCGCCGACGGGGTGCGCTGTACTACAGCGCGTACCATGTGTGGACGGCCCCTGGGGTTCAAGGCGGCTTGACTGAAGATGGCTGGGGATCGCGTGCGCTCATGTGTCCGGCCTGTTGGCGCGGCCTCATGACCGCTGGCCCAGATGGGTTCCGCAAACGAGTGCCAAACAAGACTGCGGCCTGATCTGGCCACAGGTATAAACGGCATATCTCGCTTGTCGGCGCGACCGATCGTCATCTTGTGCTGCCCTAAATCCCCGGCGTCTGCGCGCGGCTCAGGCGGTGACCGGCAGATGCCGATACGCTTCACCGCGCGCCATCATCGCCCACACGGTGCGGGCGATCTTGTTGGCCAGCGCTACCGCAGCCAGCTTTCGCGGCTTCCGTGCGAGTAGGGCCAGCAACCACGGGGAAACCGAGCGCTTGCCTGGCTTGGCATGGCGGATCACTGCCATGGCGCCGACAACGAGCAGGCTGCGCAGTCTCTCGTTGCCGGCCTTGCTGATCCGGCCGAGGCGGTGCTTCCCGCCCGTTGAATGCTCTTTGGGGGTCAATCCCAGCCAAGCCGCGAAATGCCGCCCGGAGGCAAACGCCGCAGGGTCCACGCCCACGGCCAGGGTGATCGCGGTGACCGGACCGATGCCCGGCACCTCGGCCAACATCTGGCTGACTGAGCTGGCCTTGTGCTGGGCGGAAAGGTCCGCGTCGACGGCGGCGATCTGCCGACCCAGCTCCGCCGCGTGTTCACCGATCCGCACAAACATTGCGCGTGCCGCGGCCGGGATCGCCGGATCGCCGGCCAGCTTGTCGAGCAAGGGTTGGACCTGGGCGGTGCCCTTGGCCGCGACGACGCCAAATTCGGCTGCATGCCCGCGTAGCGCGTTGATCACCTGGGTGCGCTGCGCCACCAGCATCTCACGATGCTTGAGGATGATTAGCTCGGCCTGGTGTTGGGCGGTCTTGACCGCGACTGTTGGCATGCCGGGCCGGGATGCGGCGTCGTTGATCGCCTCGGCGTCGGTTCGATCGTTCTTGGCACGCCTTACAAACGGCCTGACATACTGCGCTGGGATCAGGCGCACCTTGTGGCCCAGCCCGGCTAGAACTCGGCCCCAGTGGTGCGCGCCACCGCACGCCTCCATGATCACCTCGGTGCTGTCGATCTTGGCAAAAAAGGTTTCCACCTCCGCCCGCCGAAGGTCACGCCGCAGCACTGGACGGTCCGCGTCATCCACGCCGTGCAGCGTGAACGCGTGCTTTGAAATGTCGATGGCGATGCGCTTAAATTTCATGGGGACGGTCCTCTGTTGGCGTTTCGACAACCCAACCTTGGCACGCGATGCCGTGGGGCCGTCCACCCCAACAAGACTATGCGAACACCAGGTGGTTTGTGATCGCCTCAGTGCGCAGGGTGCCTCGCCTGCCATGCCTGCATCTGGGCGATCTCTTTTTGCTGCGCCGCGATGATTGCCCGTGCCAGTCTCAGCATCTCGGGGTCTTTGCCATATTGGATTTCGACCTTCGCCATATCCACGGCTCCAGCGTGGTGCGGCAGCATCCCGGCCACGAAGTCCTGATCGGTATTTCCCGTCATCGGACGGTCCATGTCCTTCATCATCTTGTCATCAGCAGCCTTGAACGCTCTCGTCGAGGGGCTGGCATTCGCATCCGAGCCTGAGGCCATTGGCATCCCGGGCATCGGCGTCATCGCGGTGCCTGGCTTCATCGGCATCGCGGCGCCTGGTGTCGGCGCGGGCTGTTGCGCCATCGCAGGGCTGGCCTTAACCCCCAGCACGATGGCGGCTTGAAGGGTCTTGAGGCTGTTCATCTACGTCTTCCTTGTGCTTGGGGCTGGCCACTCCAGCCGATGACAAAGGTCGGCCCTACCATCATGGGAAGGTCAAGGGTCGTCACGATCAATCCGCCGGAAGTCGCGGTCGCGGTCGTCAGAGTTCAACCAGCTTGTCGGGCAACTCGTCCCGCTTCAGCGCACCTGGTGGGAAATGCTCCGCGAGAACCGCGCCGCACCGTCCGATCGCGGCCACGAAACCGTCTCCCGGGCGCCCGTCCTTCACGGCTGAAACTAGCGCTTGAACCGCGTCGTCCCAGACATCCGGCGACACCTTGTCGTTGATCCCAGCATCGGCAACGACCTCCACGTACCGTTCGGCCGCCGATGCAAAGATGAGCACACCCGTCCGGTGTTCAGTCTTGTCGATCCCCTGCGCGTAGAACTGTCGCATCGCCTCCGCATGTGCGCGGTCATGCTGGGCTTGGCGCGGCACGATCCTGAACCTGAGACGGGGATGGGACAGAGCCAACGCCACGAGCAGGAATGCGATGATTTGCAAGAGATAGACGACAGACGCCGACCAGTTGGTCAGCGCAAGGAACGGCAGCGGCGCAAACATCGCCGCCGCGGCCGCCCATGCGATGGGAACGAGCCGATAGTCGCTCGAGTGCCGGGCAATGACGCAGAAGATCTCCCCGGCAGTGCGCTGCTCCGCCTCTCTAATGGCCGCGGTGACACGGGTTTTGTCGGAATCGGCAATCATGGATTGATCCTCACCAGCTGCCCGAGCTTCCGCCGCCGCCGAAGGAGCCACCGCCTCCGGAAAAGCCCGATGATCTGCCCCGCGACCCGCCTCTGCCGGAGAGCGCCAGCAGGATCAGGATCTGCATCATGCCTCGGCAGGCCGCGCCCCCTCTTACGGCACAGTAGATCAGAAGCCCGACCCCGCCGACGCCGAGGACGATAACTAGCCAAACCGGGATGCTTCCGCTGGGTTGGGTTGGGGCGGATATCTGGTTCTGTGTCGGTGCACCGCTCCCCGCGTCGCCACGGAGCAAATTGCTGATCTGGTCGGTGCCACTCTTGATGCCGCCCGCGAAATCGCCCGTCTTGAAGGCAGGCAAGATGACGTTCTCGATGATCAGCTTCGTGGCTGCATCGGTGAGTGTCCCTTCGAGACCATAGCCGACCTCGATCCTGACAGTCCGTTCTGCGGCCGCCACGATCATCAGGACACCGGAATCCTTGTCCTTTTGCCCGATCTTCCAACGGCGACCGAGCTGGTAGCCGTAATCTTCGATGGTCGTGCCCTGGAGGGACTTCAGCGTGACGACGACCAGCTGGTCGGTCGTCTTCGCTTCGAGGTCGGCCAGCGACGCGTCGAGCGTGGCGCGATCACCGGCCGAAAGCAGTCCGGCCCCGTCCACAACACGGCCGGTCAGGGTCGGGAAGGTGAGTGTCTGTGCCACCCCGACGGCCGTCAGGCACAGCAGCGCCACGACCGTCAGGATCGCGCGGCGGATCACCGGCCGCGTCCTCAGAACTTGACGGCGGGTGCCGTCTTCACGCTGTCGGCGACCGTGAACTCTTCCATGGGCTTGTTGCCGGAGTAGAAGAGGCGCGCCCAGAGCCAACCAGGAAATGTCTTCAGCTCAGTATTGTAGACGCGAACGGCCTCGATGTAGTCATGACGGGCGACCGCGATGCGGTTTTCTGTGCCCTCGAGCTGCGATTGCAGGGCGAGGTAGTTCTGGTTTGACTTGAGATCGGGGTAGTTCTCCGAGATCGCGAGCAATCTTCCGAGCGAGCCAGACAACTGCGCCTGTGCGTCCTGGAACTTCTTGAACGTCTCCGGATCGGAGATCGTGCTGGCATCGACTTTGATAGACGTGGCAGTCGCCCGGGCTGCGGTGACCGCCTCCAGCACGCTACTCTCTTGCTTGGCAACGCCCTTGACCGTCTCAACCAGGTTCGGGATGAGGTCTGAACGACGTTGGTATTGGTTCAGCACATCCGACCATTTGGCCTTCGCCTGCTCCTCGTAAGTCGGGATGTTATTGTAGCCACAGCCCGTCAGCAGCAGGCTGAGAAGGGGTATGAGAAAGACGATGCGGATTGGGCGTCGAATGCCCGCGACTGAGCCAGACATGAGGGTTCTCCGGAAAAATGGTCGGCGGTTACGACGATGCTGCCTTCGCGGCCTCGCGTTCGAGCGAAGCCCGTTGCTGGGCCGAATTTGGTTGCCAGCGGAAGTCGCACACCGCCGCACCGCCTGCGATGCTTCCGCTCCGCACGAGCGTGGCGGACCAATCCGCCGCCAGGGGGAAATCCAGATCGCAGAAGGTCCGAACGCACAGATCGGCCAACCCGACCTTGGAGAAATGCTCCGCGACCGGACATCGAAGACAATCGAAGGCGATGATGCCGTCAGATGCCGGTTTGCTCGCCCAAACGTACGCGGACGGCCCGAAGGGAAAGCGGCGGAAAATCCGTGTCGAGACGTCGAGGCGTCGCCCTGGGTCGCGGGTGACAATGCCGCTCAGCAGCCATGGGATTCTCCCCATCCTGCGGTAGACCGCCCAGGCCACCTCGCCGGCGATCTCCACGGCGGTGCCGTGGGCAGTGCCCGCCTCCACGAGCGCCGCGTGCAGCGCGATTGTGCATGCTGATAGGCGCATGACCAAGGCGGGGCCGACCCCCAACCGGGCCGTGCCGTCAACCGCTGCGAGCCGCGCCGGGTAAAGCTCCCACGTGCGGACAAGAATGCTTTGTGCGTCGGCTCTACCCAAGCGCGCGTGTAGCGTCTGTCGTGCGATCGGGCCGGTGAGCAGTTTCAGAGCCGGGCGAAAAGGTGAAAACGCTGGCCGGTGCATTTGGGGCATCTCCGCCGTACCAAAACTCATGCGGTCTCGGCGTAGGAATTCCACCATAGCTGGCCTTCACACGACGGGGGCAGGTTCGGAAACTACTCAGCGCGATAGCTGAGGAGCGCTGCGAGGCTCGCCCGACGGCCGGACGGCTCATCGGCGGTGATGGTCTTTACCCCTAGCGGGACACGACCTCACGTTAAGTATTTTATTAGTGCAACGACTCCAAGAACTGCGAGCACAACAAGAATCACCCCAACAAAGCCCATGCCGTACATCATTTTGAGCTGATCCTTGCCAGCACGAGAAACTTCAATGTCCTTTAGCTGGCCCGGCCACGATCGGACGGTGAGATCGGACCGCATGATCACAAAAATGAACTGTGCTGGAACGCGGGCTAGCCTCGGAAACTACCCAAGCGGCGCGGAGCTTCCTGGCTCCTTCCATTCGGCGCCCTGCTAACAGCGGCAGCCCTTTGATTTGGACGCAACGTCGACTTGAGTCGCACCGACGCTGTAGCCCGCTCTCTCTACCGCCGAAGTTATTTGGACAGGCTGGGCCAGTCGCTCGTCGTACGTCACGTCAACTCTCCCGGTCGAGAGCGCAACCTCTACGCCGCCTACTCCTGGAATAGCATTCAGAGCTTCCGTCACACGGCTGACGCAGCCACCGCACGACATGCCATTTACTGTCAGATGCTCGGTTTGCATTGGATATGTCCTTTGAAGCATGAATTTTTTGAGGTGTGGCAAACGACCTCGTCACGTCTTTTCGCGCGATTTTGTGTCACAGGTGGGCGGCCCGCAGGCGTAACGCGTTGCCGATGACCGAAACCGAACTCAGCGACATCGCAAGAGCAGCGACCACCGGGCTAAGCAGGATGCCGAAGGTCGGGTACAGCACGCCCGCGGCGACCGGGATGCCGATCGCGTTGTAGGCGAAGGCGAATACAAGGTTCTCACGGATGTTGCGCATGGTCATCCGGCTGAGCGCTCTGGCCCTCGCGATCCCCGCAAGATCGCCCTTGACCAGGGTCACGCCCGCGCTCTGGATCGCAACCTCCGTTCCTGTGCCCATCGCAATACCGACATCCGCCTCGGCCAACGCAGGCGCGTCGTTCACGCCGTCGCCCGCCATGGCGACGATCTTCCCCTCTGCACGCAGCTTCTTCACGATGCGGTTCTTGTCCTCGGGGAGCACGTCGGCTTCGACGTCGTCGATCCCGAGTTGCTTGGCCACGGCTTGCGCCGTCGTCTTGTTGTCACCCGTCAGCATGACGACGTGAATGCCGTCCGCCCGCAAGCTGTCGAGCGCCGACCGCGTTGTCGCCTTGATCGGGTCGGCGATCGCGATGATTCCACCCGGCTTGCCGTCAACGGCGACGAACAGCGCCGTGGCGCCCGAGCCGCGCAACTCGTCAGCTTTCGCAAACAGACTGCCCATGTCGACTTTCTGGTCGGCCATCAGCTTGGCATTGCCGAGCGCCACGAGACGTCCACCGACCCTGCCAGTGACGCCCTTTCCGGTCACCGACGCGAAATCCGTCGGTTCATCGGCGGCGATGCTCTTTTCCTTGGCGGCACGCATGACTGCGGCTGCGAGCGGGTGTTCACTAGACCGCTCAAGGCTTGCGGCCAGCTTCAGCAGATCGTCTGCAGTGAGCCCGGCTGCGGGGACGCCCGACGTGACGCGCGGCTTGCCCTCGGTAAGGGTTCCAGTCTTGTCCACCACGAGGGTGTCGACCTTCTCCATCCTCTCCAGGCTTTCGGCGGACTTGATGAGCACACCCGCACCGGCGCCCTTGCCGACCGCAACCATAATAGACATCGGGGTGGCCAGTCCGAGCGCACAAGGGCAGGCGATGATCACGACGGAGACGGCTGCGATCAGAGCGAACGAAAGGGCAGGCGCCGGACCCCAGACCGACCAGGCGATGAAGGCCGCGATTGAAATGCCGAGCACGGCCGGGACGAAGTATCCGGCGACAGTGTCGGCCAGCTTTTGAATCGGCGCCCGGCTCCTCTGGGCCTCGGCGACCATGGCGACGATGCGCGACAGCATGCCACCGGCGCCCACCGTCTCGGCGCGCATGATCAGCGAGCCCGTGCCGTTCACGGTGCCCCCGATGATTTTGTCGCCAGGAACTTTGGAAGACGGCATCGACTCACCGGTCACCATGGATTCGTCTACGGCACTCTTGCCCTCCAGCACCATGCCATCGACGGGCACTCCGTCGCCTGGACGGACCCGCAGTCGGTCGCCCACCTGGACCTGGTCAAGCGCAACCTCCTCGTCGTCTGCTCCGTCGCGTAGACGACGGGCGGTCTTGGGCGCCAGATTGAGCAGCGCGCGGATCGCGCCGCCCGTCTGGTCGCGCGCCCGAAGCTCCAGGACTTGGCCGAGCAGGACCAACACGGTGATGACGGCGGCGGCCTCGTAATAAACAGGGACGGTTCCGCCCGTCATGCGGAACCCCGCCGGAAACAAGCCCGGCGCGAAGGTCGCGACCAAGCTGTAAACGTAAGCGGCTCCGGTGCCGAGCGCGATCAGGGTGAACATGTTCAGGTGCCCCGACCGGACGGAAGCTGCGCCCCGCTCGAAGAACGGCCATCCCGCCCACAGCACCACCGGCGTTGCAAGCGCGAACTGGATCCAGATCGACCACTGCTCCGGCACAAGATTACCTAGGCCAAGCGATGGGACATGGCTGCCCATCTCAAGGATGAACACCGGGAGGGTCAGCACCAGGCCAATCCAAAAGCGCCGAGACATATCGGCGAGTTCGTGGTTCGGCACAGCCTCAGCGGTGATCTCCACGGGCTCGAGTGCCATCCCGCAGATCGGGCAACTGCCGGGACCGACCTGCCGGATCTGCGGGTGCATCGGACAGGTGTAGATCGCGCCGGGCTTTGCGGCGTCCGGAGCCTTGGGTTTCAGATATTTCTCGGGATTGGCTTCGAATTTCGTCCGACATCCGGCTGAGCAAAAATGAAACGTCGTGCCATGATGATCGGCGCGGTGCTTCGAGGTGACCGGATCGACCTTCATGCCGCAAACCGGGTCGATGACCGCAGTGGCCGCAGGCAGGACGCTCTCACCGCAACCGCAGGCACCCTTGGCTTGAGGGCGGTGTTCAATCTGATGCTCGCTCATGGCGTTCCCCGATCAGAACGCGCCGGATATTCTGGCGTGGGTCCAGACATGGGGCTTCCCATAGTGGGAAGGTCAAGTAGCCGTTTCGGATGAGCTGACCGAGCCGCAGCGAGAGCGAGGATCGGGATCACGACCCACTGCGCTAGTGGGGCAAGCCCGATCCCTGTGCCAGGCAAGACGGGCATTAGATCGCTATAGGTCCAAGCGCCTCGGGCCGTGTTGACGTGCTCGCTGAGGGCGGTGGTGCCGACGCCGGAGATCACAGTCGCTGCCGCAACGGGCAGGAAACGGGTGTGTGGCCATTCGGTTGACCCGAACAAGAGCAGGCTGCCAACCAGCGTTGCCACGGCGATCAACATGTCCCCGCCGGTGCAATGGACCACGGCGAAGATGATCTCGCGCGCGGAGCCGGTCTCCCACAGCGTGTAGAGCGGAAGCTGTGCGAACTCCCAGGCCAGACTCACGAAAGACAATACGATAACGTATCGACGAAGCGCCGAAAGCCAAGAGGATTCAGACGTCGTCTGGTACTTCCGCTCGGCTTCCATGGTGGCAACAGCGTGGGCAATGCGGCGGCTCGTCACTGGCGAAAGATATATTTTGTGAGCGCCACCACTCCGAGGATCGCGAGGACGATGAGGACCAGCCACAGCGCGCTCATGCCCCACATCATCCCGCCCATCCCCGAGGCGTGCCCCATGTCACCGCTCATGGTCTGCTCGAAGTCGGCGAGGCCGCTTCGCGGCGCCCAGCCGGCTGTTGGCGAGCCCCCAGAGCAACCGGTAGGTTCATGTGCTACTGCCCCACCGGGCAGTGTGGTTCGCCCTATTCAGACGAGGAAACCAGCCGGGCACTGCCGCCGCGTAGCGCTCATACCCGATGCCAAATGTCCGGCGCCCTTCGGCCTCTTCGGTGTGACCGAGGTGGACATACATCGCCACCAGCACAGGAAACATAACCAGGGTCAGGATCGTCGGCCACTGGAGGAGGAAACCGAACATGATTGCAATGAAGGCGACGTATTGGGGGTGCCTGATCCGAGCATAGGCTCCCGTGGTCGCGAGTTTCCCCTGATTCTGTGCTTGATAAAGTACGTTCCAGGCGGACGAGAGCAACACGAACCCTCCGCCGATGAAGATGTAGCTGAGGATATGGAAGACGCTGAAGTGCGGATTGCCTTTCAAGCC
The DNA here is from genome assembly GCA_027311165.1 of bacterium. Taxonomy (GTDB): domain Bacteria; phylum Pseudomonadota; class Alphaproteobacteria; order Acetobacterales; family Acetobacteraceae; genus DAICZL01. The sequence continues at coordinate 10,394 of DAICZL010000161.1, read as the reverse complement.
GAAGATCGTCGACCAAAGGTGGCCCGTATCGTGCCCCATGAGGTCGAGCCCGGGATTGCGCGCCTGCAGCCATCCCGAGAGCACATAGATGCTTAGTGGAAAGCCATACATCTCGGCGAACAGCGCGACGATGAAGGCGCTGAACGCACTGAACGATCGCCAATCGCGCGGTGTCTGCGGCTTTCCGAAGCTGAATGCGAATATAATGAAGACCGCCGAGTTCAATATGACGAGGAACCAGAGCCCGTACCCGGAAGAACCGTGAGTCACGACTTGCCTCCCTCTGGCGGGTTGCTGCTGCCGTGTCCGCCGTGACCGTGGTGCATGAACAGATGCATCAGCAGGCAGCCGAGGATGAGAAGCCAAGGGAGTGCGCCGAAGACGTGCGCTGTGTGCTCGGTCACCAGATAGAAACCAGCCACGGCAAGAAAGCCGATCAGGACGATGCCGCCGCGCGTTTGCCAGAGGCTTTTGTGAGCAGTCGGCATATCGGCGTCCGTCCTGTCGTGAGCGTCCCCGGCCATGGGAGGACTGCCCATCGCCAGGTGATCGTGGTTCACGACATGCCTCCTTGCATTATCCGGGCATGTTCACCACACGGCACGATGCTGCTGACGGTCCCCCGCCACGGAGGGGAAGACGCACCGGGATCGGAGCCTCGTTCCCTCACGTTCGATGGCTCACATCATCCCACCCATCGGACTGGGCATCATCTGGTCGAATGTCTTGCGTTGATCCGGCGAGAGCGCCTCGTAGAGCGCCTTGATGCTCGCCCCTGAGTGTTCCATCAGGGCAAGGCGTGAAGCCATTATCTTATGCACCTGGGCCATCCGGGCCGGCACGGTGGTCGACATGCCACCCTTCATCATCTCCTCTTGCATCGTCTTCATAGCCACCGCATCGGTGCGAAAGTTTTCCGCGAAAGCGTTCCAGGCAGGCAGCTGCGCGTCAGTGATCTGCAACTCGGCCTTCAGGAACGCGATGCGGCCTTCGACGTGTTCGAACGGCATCCCCATGCCGCCGCATGCGGCCATCATCGGCTGCATCATCTCCATCATGCGCGCCATCCCCGCGGCCATCGGCGGCGGCGTCCCCTCAGAACTCGGCATTGGCATGCCCGTTTGGGCCGCTGCGCCTGGAGCCGGGTGATGCGGATCGGCCGTCTGTGCCTGCGCAGCGGCCATCCATAGGCCCGTAAAGGACATTGCTGCGAGCGAGGCGAGAGTGGTGGTGCGTCTCATTTGTCTTGTCCTTATGATCATGGGGCGGCTGGTCAGACCGTCTCGCCTCAAACGAACTTCGTCGTCACCCCGCTGCCGCATGGAACAGGTTACCGCGGTGCCATAGCCAGCGGCCGGGGGTTGCGGCATCGAGCGCGATGGTGCTGCAAAACAATCCCACTCACGGTACTCCAATCAAAGTTCGCTCGTCGGATGGCTTCTGACGACGCCGACAGTCTGGGCTCCTGAGCCGCCGCCAGCTTTGATTTGCATCAAGGGCTATCTACATTCCGGCGAAAGGCTCGGATTATACTCACGTGGCCCGAGTGCCGTGGCCAGGCACGTCGGACCATCGCCGTACCGCGCGACATGGCATGGTCGCCCGCCTTGACCTTCCCATAATAGAAAGCCTCATGTCTGAAGGTCTGGTGAGGCAAACATGGTTATTGGGGAAGCCGCGAAGGCCTCGGGCGTGAGCGCCAAGATGCTCCTTTATTACGAGAGTATTGGATTGATCCGGACGCGGCCAGACCGCAAGCGACTATCGGACGTTTGGGGAGCAAGATGTGGAGACGTCGCGGTTCATCCGGCGGGTCGGTGACCTCGGGCGAGTCGATGGACTGGATCAAACGCCTCGAGGCACTCTGGCACAACCGCGCCCGACCTTGCGGAGGCATGAATCCGGAGGTCCGGCACATCTCGGCGCAGGCCAGCGTGAGGCGCAAATGCTGCGGCTCAACGTGCTTCCCGCCAGCCTCGAGGCCGTGGTGCGATACCCTTGCGGATTCGGGTGCGGTGACGCCGGAGGCATTCCTCGATGTAGGCAAGTATCTTGAAAGACGGACCCGTCATCGGGAACCTCCGCCGGTACGGCCGCGAAGCGGCGCCTTGTCCAGCAACGCTCCTTGCCACATGGGAAGGTTCCCTAGCGATTACGTGACTGCACCGCGAGTTTCCCATGAATGGCGTTCGGGCCGCTTGCCGCCTGCCCAATTGGGTCCACGGGCGACTTCGAGCCGTCGGCAAGTTCGTCGATGATCGGGCAGTCGGGGCGGTGATCGCCGTTGCACGCATCGGCCAGGGTGCGCAACGTGCGGCTCATCGCCTGGATTTGCGCCGCCTTGGCGTCCAGCGCCGCCACGTGCGCCAACGCCAACCGCTTCACGTCCGCACTGGCGCGGCGATTGTCCCGCCAAAGAGCCTGCAGATCTCGCATCTCGGCCATCGAAAAGCCGAGGTCACGAGCGCGCCGGAGAAAGCGCAGCATGTGGATATCGCGCTCGCCGTAGCAGCGATAGCCGGCCCCGGTCCGCTCAGCGGCTGCCAAGAGGCCGACGCTCTCGTAGTAGCGGATCATCTTCGCGGACACGCCGCTGGCCCGCGCGGCTTCGCCAATATTCATCGGCGCGTCCCCGATCCGATCGCCGGATGCCAGCGCCGGAGAAGCAACGCACTGCCGACCACGCTCACGCTGGAAAAAGCCATTGCCCCGCCTGCAACGACCGGGCTCAGCAAGCCGAAGGCGGCAAGGGGAATGCCGACCAGGTTGTAGGCAAATGCCCAGAACAGGCCTTGGCGGATCCGCCGGTAGGTTCGCCCGGCGATGTCGAGCGCCGCCGGCACCAGCATCGGGTCTCCGCGCATGAGCGTGATGCCGGAGGCAGCCGAAGCCACGTTCGTTCCGGTCGCCATCGCCAGCCCGAGGTCGGCGGCGGCGAGGGCTGCAGCATCGTTAACTCCGTCGCCCACCATGGCGACCGCGCCGCCCGCGCGCAGGCTGGCCACCAGCGCCGCCTTGTCCGCGGGAAGCGCCTCCGCCCAGACCTCCTTGATGCCGAGCAGCCGGGCCGCCGCATCGGCCGCCCCTTGGTTGTCGCCCGTCAAAAGCACCACACGCAGCCCCTGGGCGCGCAGCCACGCCACTGCGTCCGCGGCACCCACCTTCGGCGCGTCGCCAAAGCCGAGCAAGGCGAGTAGCCTACCGCCTTCCGCGAGGTACGAGACAGTGAGGCCATCGTGGGCCAGATCGGCCGCCTCCGCGCGCAGGAGGGCGGTGTCGACGCCAGCCTCCTCCATCAGCCGCCCGCTCCCCAGGAGAAGGCGCTGCCCCTCGATCTGACCCTCCAGTCCACGCCCGGGTAGGGCGCGAATGCCCTGGGTGGCCGGTAAGGTAAGGTGCGCAGCCTTGGCCAGCACGCCGCGGGCAAGGGGATGTTCGCTCCCGGCCTGCAACGCAGCGGCAAGACGCAAGGCACGGTCGGCCGGCTCGCCTGCAACCGGGTACAAGGCGACCAGATCCGGCCGGCCCTCGGTCAGTGTGCCAGTCTTGTCGAACACCACGGTGTGGATCGCACGAGATTGCTCCAGTGCCGCCGGGTCGCGAATAAGGATGCCGTGGCGCGCGGCCACTCCGGTCCCGACCATGATCGCGGCCGGCGTCGCCAGCCCAAGCGCACATGGGCAGGCGATCACCAGGACCGCGACCGCGTTGACGGCGGCGGTCTCGATCGCCGCTCCGCTCGCCCACCATCCAAAGAAGGTCATGAGCGCGATCCCGACCACCGAAGGGACGAAGATCGCGCTCACTCGGTCGACCAGCCGCTGCACCGGCGGCTTGGCCGCCTGCGCGTCCTCGACCATCCGCACCATGCGGGCGAGCTGGCTCTCGGCGCCCGTCGCCGTGACATCCGCGAGCAGCAGAGCCTCACCATTCAGCGCCCCACCGAACAGGCGACTGCCCGGCTCCTTGGGGACGGGCAGGCTTTCCCCTGTGAGCAGGCTTTCGTCGGCACTCCCCTCGCCCTCCCGCACGATTGCGTCGGCGGCGATTCGCTCGCCGGGGCGGACCACCAGCATATCGCCAACACGCAAGTCGGCGGCGGCCACATCGAGTTCGGCGCCGCTGCGGCGCACACGCGCGCGCTCAGGCCGCAGCCGCTCCAAGGCACGGATCGCCTCTCCGGCCTGGCGACGGGCCCGCGTCTCCAACCACTTGCCGAGACGCACAAGGGCGATGACGGCGGCCGACGCCTCGAAATACAGATGCCCGCCGTGCCCGGCGGCGAACTCCCACAGGCTCAGTCCGAAGGCGGCACTCGTCCCGAGCGCCACCAGGCTGTCCATGTTGCCGGCGCCAGCCCACAGCGCCCTCCAGGCGCCGCGGTAGAATCGCGCCCCGAAACCGAACTGCACGACCGCCGCCAGACCGAGCTGCGCCCAACCAGGCAAGGCCGCGTCCACGCCGAGCGGCATTAGCAGCATCGGCAGCAGCAGCGGAAATGCGAAGGCGAGTGCAAGCGCCGCGACGATACCGTCCCGGCGAGACGCCGCGCCGGCTACCTCGGCCCCGGACGTCTCGGCGCGAGCCTGCGCTTGGGCCGCTTCATAGCCGGCCCGTCGCAAAGCGGAGGTCAGCTCGCCCAGGCCGGCCACCCCTGCGACCACGCGAACGCGCGCGCGCTCGGTTGCCAGATTGACCTCTGCCGAGACCACACCTGGTACGGCTAGCAGCGCCCGCTCGACCCTTCCGGCGCAGGAGGCGCAGGTCATGCCGGCGATTGCCAGGTCCAGTGTCTCCTCGACGGCAGGATAGCCGGCGGCCCTAAGCGCTTCAGTCAGCGCCCGCGTCCTGAAATCAGGTGCGGTGCTGAAGGAGGCCCGTTCGGTCGCCAAGTTGACTGCGACGTCCGTGGCGCCGGGAACCGCCGCAACAATACGCTCCACGCGGCGGACGCATGACGCACAGCTCATCCCCGCGACGTGCACGTCCATCCGGGTGTCCATCACGTCCCGAGCCGGTTCAAGCCCGATAATACCCTGATCCATGCCAGCTGCTCCCGTCGTCGGGAACAGAGGTGGGGCTTCCCACCATGGTAAGGTCAAGTGGTGAGTGCAGCTCTTTCCGAAACGCGCTGGTCGGCTGCGATATGCCGTGGGCCTCCGACCAAGCGTTGCCGGGAGCCGAAGCGCGGCGGCGAATCGGGCGACCGATTGCCCGGCGGCGACTTCAACGCATGCCTGGTGGCCCTATACCGCGCCAGCATCGCGGCCCTGCTCGTCCTCGCAGCGCTTTCATGGGCGCCAGTCTCTCGCTGCTCGCGGTGCTCGGATCGAGCACTGCAAATGCCGCAAGACTTTAACGGACCAAAGCTCATCCTCCGTCCGACCTTGACCTTCCCATGGCGGAAGGGCGCAGACGGCCTTTGTGCATGTGGACGGTGGACAAGGCAGGCTCCATGTGATGACGGCCCCCGGACGCGGCACACGACGACGTCAATCGGTGCAGCTCGGCCGCCAACAAGAGAGGTTCGCATGTCGCTTCAACTCAGTCGCCGCCGCCTGTTGACGACCACGGGGGCCGGAGTGGTCGGCGCGGTCGTTGCGCCGCTGTGGCCGCCCGCCCGGGCCACCGGGGCGACGACCTTGGTCGCGGGTCGCCGCACTCTCGAAGTCAATGGCCGGGCGGCGACTGTGTTCGGCATCACCCAGCCCGACGGGAGCCGCGGACTCGTAACCGAGGTCGGAACGCGTTTCCGGGTGGAGCTGCGCAACGATGCAGGCGCCGACACACTGATCCACTGGCATGGTCTGACGCCTCCTTATAGGCAGGACGGCGTCCCCGGAATCTCGGCACCTGCGTTGGCGCCGGGCGCGACCACCCAATACGACTTCCCGCTGACCGTCCCAGGAACGTTCTGGATGCACTCGCATCAGGGGCTGCAGGAGCAGGCGCTGATGAGCGCGCCGCTCATCGTGCGCGAGCAGGGTAGCGCCGAGGACCGCCAGGAGGTCGTGCTGATGCTGCACGACTTCGCTTTCCGCTCGCCTCAGGAAATCTACGATGGCCTGCGTCGCGTCACCGCGTCGCCGGCCAAGCAGAAACAGGACCAGGCGTCGGCCACGGCCGGCAATCGGATGCAGGGCATGGACATGCCTGCGATGGCGATGGGCGACGGCAAGGCTGCGCCGGCGCCGGGCAGCATGGCTTCTATGCCAGGAATGGGAATGGGCGACGCCGGAGCGATGGGCATGGCCATGGACCTGAACGACGTGGCCTATGATGCCTTCCTGGCCAACGACCGCACCCTCCGCGATCCCGAGGTGATCCGTGTCGAGCCGGGCGGCCGGATAAGGCTGCGTGTCATCAACGCGTCGGCCGCAAGCAACTTTCATATCGATGTGAGCCAGGTCGAGGAAGCACGTCTCGTCGCGGTAGACGGACATCCGGTGCAGCCGATATCTGGCTCCGTCTTCCCCTTGGCGATTGCGCAACGGATCGACCTCGAGTTTCAACTCGCAGCCGGGCAGGCCGTGACGCCCGTGTTCGCGGTGCTGGAAGGCGAGCGCCAGCGGACTGGAATAGTGCTCGCGACCGCCGGCGGCCAGATCGGCAAGTTCACCGTGCTCGCGCCGGAGCCGTCGGCCCCGCTCAATATCGGCATGGAGCAGGGTCTGCGCGCCATGGCGCCGCTCCCCTCCAAGCCGGCTGATCGCGTGCACCGGCTCGATCTGACAGGCTCGATGGAACGCTACGTGTGGGGTCTGAACGGTCTGACCTTCGGCAATGACAGGCCATTGATGGTTGCGACCGGACATCGTGTCGAGGTCGTCATGGCCAACCGAACGATGATGTCGCACCCGATGCACCTGCATGGACACTTCTTCCAGGTGGTGGAGGTCGATGGCGCCCGATTTGCCGGCGCCGTGCGTGACACGGTGCTGGTGCCGCCGATGCGGTCGCTCACGATCGCCTTCGATGCCGACAATCCTGGCCGCTGGGCCTTCCATTGCCACAATCTTTATCACATGGAGGCGGGCATGATGACCACGGTGCAGTACGAGAACCTGTAGTGAGGTCCGACGAGACCGGGCGCTCGGGTGAGCTGAATCCACCCGGTTTCTGGCAACGCGCGACGGCCAGCACTGTCGTTGGCCTGGCGAGCTTTGTCGTCCTCGGTACCGTTGCCGCCGTCTGGCCGAACCCGCTGTTCATTCGGATGGTGCCGACAGCGGGCTACGAACTGCCGCTCCTGGCCGCCCAGTCAATCCTGGTCGTTCTGTATCTGGGTTTTCGGCGACCCGCCTGCGGCGTGCGGCGGATCGGGCTCGCATCCGCCATCAATTTTCTCGGTGTCGCATGCCCCATCTGCAACAAGGTTCTGCTCCTTACCTTCGGCGCGACGACCTTGCTGACCTATTTCGAGCCTGTCCGGCTCTACGTTGGGGTCGGCGGCGTGGTCCTCGGACTACTCGCGGTGCTGACGCAACTCGTTCCAAGCGGCCGGTCGCCGCCACCCGCGCTCAGGGCCCCGTGGTAGAGGCCGCCGCTTCCGCTTGACCTTCCCATGGTGGAGGGGCGCAGACCGAGGGCGAAGGAGAATAGACCATGCAAAGCTTCAGGGTCGAAGGCATGACGTGCGGCCATTGCGAGCGGACCGTGACCGGCGCGGTGCAGGGCGTCGATCCCGGCGCGCGGGTCGAAGTCGATCTCGTGGCCGGCTTGGTCCGCACCGACAGCAACGCCGCGGCCGAGCAAATCGCGCAGGCGATCCGCGCAGAGGGTTACGAAGCCCAAGCCCTGAACAAACACGCTCTTTGAAAAGCCACGTCCGGGAGTCCGTCATGCGCGCCGCCGTTCTCTGCCTTTCCGTCCTGGTCAGCCTCGGGCTCCCGTCTGTTGGGCGCACGGCCGAACCACTGACGGGCATCTACGCGCTGCCGGACGGCAAACCAAAGGTGACGGCGACGATGGTCGCTACCGGAAGCGGGGCGAAGCAGGTGCTCGACATCGCCATGACGCCGATTGGAGCGGCAACGCCCGCCACCGCGTATGAGACCGAACTGTCCAAGCAGCTGCATGTCATTGCGGTGAGCCAGGATCTACGCAGCTTCGTGCATGAGCATGGCGAGGCGCCCGGCAAGAATGGCCATTTCCGAATCCCGATCAACCTGAGCGCGAACCGCGTCTGGCACGTCTATGCCGACGGCATCCCGAAGGGACTCGGCCAACAGGTGATGCGATTCGATCTGAAGGTCGGCACGGGGGTGTCCACCGCAGTGGCGGACGTGCCGAAGCCAACCGGGACGAAGGGCGCGGACGGGCGGTATGGCGTCAGGTTTGATGGCATGGAGCTGAAGGCCGGCCAGGAAGCGCAACTCGGCTTGCATCTGCTGCGCGACGGCGATGCGGCCCCGGACATCTCGCCCTTTCTCGGCGTCGCGGCGCACGCCGTTTTCATCGATGCTACGGACCTGACCTACGTGCATGCCCATGCCGCCCCTACCGAGGCTCCGGCGGCGGGCGGCACAGCGACGCCGATGCAGCACGACATGACGGGGATGGCCGGTATGAAGGACATGCCGGGAATGGCCGACATGCCCGGCATGGAGGGGATGGGGCCACCCGTGCCGCCAGGCTCGCACGTGCCGCCTGACCTGACCCTGCACATCACGGCGCCGAAGGCGGGAACCTACATGCTTTGGATCCAGTTCGACGGCGGTGGCCAGGTCCGGACGGTCCCATTCGTCGTCGCGGTGACCTGACGCAATGGGCATGCCCCGCTACGTCGGTTTGGCGATCGCCGGGCTCGCCTGGCTGTCGCTCGGGTCGGCACCCGCCCAGGCCGCGGCGTCGGAATGGGTCGGCGACGCGCATGCGGCCGCCCGGCTTATCACCGCTGTTGCCGCGACCGGCTCGTGGGCGCGGCTCGATGCCGGCGTGCAAATCAGGCTCGCGCCCGGATGGCACACCTACTGGCGCACGCCGGGGGATGCCGGCATCCCGGCCACTCTCGACTGGACGGGCTCGGACAACGCCTCGAGCTTCGAGGTTGCTTGGCCCGCGCCCGTCCGCTTCGCGGTTTCGGGGCTGGAGACGCAGGGCTACGAGAACGCGGTGGTGCTGCCGGTCTCGGTGACGCTGCCCCGCCCAGGCCTGCCGGCGCGCTTCCATCTCCGACTGGACTACGCCGCCTGCAGCAACGTCTGCGTGCCCTACCATGCCGATCTGCAGCTCGACCTGTCCTCCGGGGTTGCGGTTCCGGATGGCGAGTCCGGCCTGATCGCCGATGCGCGGTCCTTGGTGCCTGTCGATCCCGCAACGCTTGGCATGCGCGTCCGCGCCGTGTCGGTCGCGGACCGCGGCGGCAGTGCCGAGTTGGCAATCACCCTGGACGGGCATCTTCCACGCGGACCCCTCGATGTCTTCGTCGAGGGTTTGCCATCCGGGTCGGCCGGGCACGCGGTGGGAGACAACGTCTCCGCCAAGGAGCTGATCCTGCGGGTCCCGATATCCAGCACCCACGCAGCCGGGTTGGCCGGTGCCCCACTCGACCTCACGCTGGTTTCGGGCGCTCGATCGGCCACGTTCTCAGCCCGCCCATTGCTCATCCAAGAGATGCCGGGAGCGCGGCAGTCGCTGCCAGCCATTTTCGGGCTCGCACTGCTCGGCGGCTTGATCCTCAATCTGATGCCGTGCGTCCTGCCGGTCCTCGGGCTGAAGCTGCTTGCCCTGGCGCGTATCGCCGACACGTCGTCGAAACGCGAGGCTCGCGTTGCGCTGCTTGTGACAGCCGCGGGCGTCGGCGCCTCGTTTTTCATCCTCGGGGCGGCCGTGATCGGACTGCGCGCGGCCGGCCTGGCCGTTGGCTGGGGCATCCAGTTTCAGCAACCCTGGTTTCTCGCCGGAATGGCCGCCGCGACGACGCTGTTCGCCGCAAATCTGTGGGGCTGGCTCGCAATGGACTTGCCGGCGAGCGCAGTCAGCCGCGTCGCCACGGTCCGCTCATCCCGCAAGCACGCTGACGCCTTCCTCTCGGGCGGGTTCGCGACCCTTCTGGCGACCTCGTGCTCGGCGCCGTTTCTGGGGACAGCCGTTGGGTTCGCGTTGTCTGGGAGCGCGTCTGATGTCGTACTGGTCTTTGGAGGTTTGGGCCTGGGCATGGCCATCCCGCTGCTGGCGGGAGCGCTCTGGCCGGGGTTTGCGCGATGGCTACCGCGACCGGGGCCATGGATGGATTGGCTGCGCCGGGCGCTCGGCCTGGCCCTGTTGGGGACGGCGGCGTGGCTGGTGGTCGTGCTTGGCGTGGTTGCCGGCCCCGATACGGCGCTCACGGTCGGGGGAATCCTGGCCGTCCTCCTGGTCATGCTGGCCTGGCGCCGGCGCGACTCCAGAGG
>DAICZL010000158.1 GCA_027311165.1 bacterium | reverse complement strand
GTTCTTCCTGATGGAGGCCTATCTGCGGGCGCTCGCGCAACTGCCGGTCGGGCTCACACGCTCGCTCGTCGTCACCGGCCCGCTGATGGCGGGCGAGCAGTTCGAGGCGCTCAGCCGGCTGGCGACGAGGCGGCAGGATGTCGCGATCCTGCCCTATACCACCGATCTGCCGGTGCTGCTGGCCGAGGCGGATCTGGTGGTCTCGATGGGCGGCTACAACACCAGTGTCGAGATCCTTGCGGCCCGCAAGCCGGCGATCATCGTGCCGCGTGCCGCGCCGCGGGCCGAGCAGCGGATGCGCGCCTCGCTGCTGGCGAGGCTCGGTCTCGTCTGGGCGGCTGAGCCGGGAGAGGATCTCGCCGAGCGGCTTGCGGCATTGCTGCCCGAGGCGCTCGCCGGGCGCCGCCCCTGCCCGCCGCAATGGCAGGCGGTCGATCTCGACGGCGCGCGCCGGGTGGGCGATCTGCTGGCCGCCAAAGTCGGGCTTTCCCAGATTTGCGCTCCGGAGTTCGCATGATGACTGACGCACCTGCGCCGATCGCCTATGTCGTGAAGCGCTTCCCGAGGCTCACCGAGACCTTCATCCTGAACGAGATCCTGGCTATGGAGCGGCTGGGCTTCCGGCTGCACGTGTTCTCGCTGATGCCGCCCGAGCCGCCGCCGCATCATCCGATGGTGCAGCAGGTGCAGGCGCCGGTATCCCATCTTCCGGCGGCGATGCCGAACAAGGTCCTGGCACTTCTGCGCAGCCACGCCGCGGCGCTCGCGGCTTCCCCGCGCGGCTATGGGCGGGCGGTCCGGCATGCGCTGCGGATTTCGCTCGGGTCCTCGGCGCCGCTTTCGGTGTGGCGGCAGTTTCTGCGTGCCGGCTACTTCGCCACCCTGGCGCGGCAGGCGGGCATCGGCCATGTGCACGGGCATTTCGCGAACGCGCCCTCGGCGGTCGCGCATTTCCTCAACCTGATGACCGGCCTGCCGTTCAGCTTCACGGCCCATGCCAAGGACCTGTATCTGACCCCGGCGAAGCTGGTGGCGGAGCGGGCGGGCGCGGCGGAGTTCGTCGCCACCTGCACCGGCTACAATGCGCAATTCCTGCGCGACATGCTGCCCGTCGGCACGCGCCACAAGGTCAATCTGGTCTATCATGGCATCGATCTGACCCAGTTTCGCTATCGCGACCCGCCCTACGCCTTTGCCGCCGCCGGCACGCCGCCGCTGGTGCTGTGCGTCGGCCGGCTGGTGCCCAAGAAGGGGCTGGATGATCTGCTGGCCGCCTGCGAGCGGCTGCATGCCGGGGGCATTTCGTTCCGCTGCGACATCGTCGGTGGCGGACCGCTGCGCGATGAGCTTCAGTCCGACATCACCGCGCGTGGCCTGGGTGAGATCGTCAGGCTGCGCGGGGCGATGACCCATGCGGCGCTGATCGATCTTTATGCCAGCGCCGATCTGTTCGCCCTGGCGCCGCGGATCACCGAGGATGGCGACCGGGACGGCATTCCCAATGTCATCGTCGAGGCGATGGCGGTCGGGGTGCCGGTCGTGTCCACCACGGTTTCTGGTATCCCCGAGATGGTGCGCGACGGCCAGACCGGCCTCCTGGTACCCCCGCGTGATCCGACGGCGCTGGCCGCGGCGATGGCGCGGCTCTTGAGCGATCCGGCACTGGGCCGGCGGCTCGCTGCGGCGGGCCTGGCCGAACTCGATCGCTGCTTCGATTGCTGGGAGACCACCAGGGCACTCGGTGCGATGATGGGCAACGCCGCGCCGGCCAGCGCCTCGCGCATGCTGCGCTGTGACCCGGTGGCGCCGGAGCGGGCGCTGGAACCGGTCGGATGAGTGGATGGCGGGGGAGCCGATCGATGCGGATTCTGTATCTCAACGCCGATCGCGGCATTCCGGTGCTCGGCGAGAAGGGGGCCAGCGTGCATGTGCGGTCCTTCGTGACCGCGCTCGCGGCCCTGGGACATGAGGTGAGCCTGGTCTGCGCGCAGGCAGGCAGCGGCAATCCGCCGCCGCCCTGCCGGCTGATCGAGCAGCGGCCGCAGGCGGATCAGGATGCGATCCGTGCCGAGTGCCGCGCGCTCGATCTTGCGCCGGCCTGGGTCGAGGACACGGTCCTGCGCAGCGAACTGGCGCGGCTCGCGCATGACCGTGGGCTGGCCGAGCGCGCCATCGCGGCGCTCGATGAAGCAGGCTTCGTGCCGGATCTGATCTATGAGCGGCAGGCCCTGTTCCACACCGCAGGCGTGGCGCTGGCCGCGCATTACGGCGTGCCGCGGCTGCTCGAGGTGAATGCGCCGCTGGTCGAGGAACAGGCCCGCTTCCGCGGGCTGCGGCTGCGCGATGTCGCTCAGGCGCGCGAAGATGCCTCCTACGCCGGGGCCGATCTGGTGGTGGCCGTGTCGGACGCGGTGGGGCGGCACGTGACCGGCCGCGGCATCGATCCCGCACGGGTGCTGGTGGCGGCGAACGGGGTCGATACGGCCCGGTTCCGGGCGGATCAGGCGCCGGGACTGACCCTCACCACCGGCGCCGCGCTGCGTGGCCGCCTGGGGCTGGAGCAGGCCCTGGTGATCGGCTTCGTCGGCAGCTTCAAGGCCTGGCACGGCATCGATTTCCTGCTCGACGCCTTCACGACGCTCGCCCCCCGCTTTCCCGCCGCGCGGCTGCTCGCCGTCGGTGACGGACCGATGCTGGAGGCGGCGCGCCAGCGTGTGCGCAACGAGGGGCTGGACGGACGCGTGATCTTCACCGGCGCGGTTCCGCATGCGGAGGTGCCCGCCTATCTGCAGGCGATGGACCTGACCGTGGCGCCTTACGCCGCACAGCAGGAATTCTATTTCTCGCCGCTCAAGATCGTCGAGTCGATGGCGGCGGGGCGCCCGGTGGTGGCGCCGCGCATCGGGCAGATCGTCCGGCTGGTGAGCAGCGGCGTCAACGGGCTGCTGTATCCGCCGGACGATCTGGCCGCCTGCATCGCCCGCATCGCTCTGCTGCTGGACGATTCCGGCCTGCGCGCCCGCCTGGGTGAGCGCGCGGCGCAGCAAGCGCAGCGGGACTGGGACTGGGTGCGGGTCGTGGCCCGGGTGCTGGAACGCGGGGCGGCGGTCGCGCCACTGGCGCGGCTGGCATGATGGCGATCGCGGCTTGCCGCCGCGCGTTCGCGCGCAGCGGTGCGCCGCCCGTCCGGGCGGTGCCGGCGCCGGTGCCCGCCTGGAGCCTGCGCGAGCATCTGCGGCCGCATCTGCCCCGGCTGGGGTTTGCCGCTGTGGTGATGGCGGCACGGGCGGGGGTGCTGGTGCTGGCCCCCTGGCCGCTGAAATACATCATCGACAGCGTGATCCTGGGCAAAAGGCTGCCGCACTGGGCGGTGGATCTACTACCTGACCCGGGGACGCAATGGTTCGCGCTGCTGAACGTGCTGACCGGCCTGACGCTCGCGCTCGGGCTTGCCGACGGGCTGCTGGACTATGCCGGCAACCGGCTGTTCCTGAACGCCGGGCAGCGCGTCGTGTTCGACATCCGCCGGCAGATGTTCGGCCATATGCTGCGTCTGTCGCCGGCCTTCCATCGCAGCCGCCGCGCCGGCGAGCTGATGAGCCGGCTGAGCGAGGACGTGCAGCGGCTGCAGGAATTCGTCTCGGGCATCGGGACCGGATTGCTGCCGCACACGATGACGATCCTGGGCATGCTGACGGTGATGCTGCTGCTCGACTGGCGCTACGCCCTGCTGGTCGGGGCGATCGCGCCGCTGCTCGCGTTCATCAGCCAGCGCTGGACGGGTCTGCTGCGCGCCAATCTGCGGCGCGTGCGCACCCATGACGGCGAGCTGTGGGGGGTGGCGCAGGAAATGCTGGGCGCGGTGCAGCTGGTGCAGACCTTCGGCCGCGAGGCGCATGAGGACCACCGCTTCGCTGCCAAGGCCAATGACAGCCTGCAGGCCAGCCTGCGCAGTTCGGCGACTCAGGCGCAGTTCGCCCCGCTGGTCAATCTGGTGATCACCATCGGCTCCTGCGCCGCCACCTGGTATGGCGCGGTACAGGTGCTGCACGGCAGCCTCACCGCCGGGGAATTGCTGGTGTTCCTGGCCTATCTGCGCGGCATGGTGACCCCCGCGCGGCAGCTCGCCAAGGGCGCTCCGGTGATGGGCCGCACCGCCATCGCCCTCGAGCGCATCCGCGAGCTGTTTGCCGAAATTCCCCCAGTGCGTGACCGGCCCGGCGTGATCGCGCCGGCGGCCTGCGAGGGCTGGCTCGTGTTCCACGGCGTCGGGTTCGGACATACGCCGGGTGCGGCCACGCTGCGCGATGTGTCGTTCCGTCTGGAGCCGGGGCGGACCGTCGCCCTGGTCGGTTCGACCGGCTCGGGGAAAAGTTCGCTGGCGGCGCTGGCGGCGCGGTTCGCCGATCCCGAAACCGGCCAGGTGCTGCTCGATGGCCATGACCTGCGCGACCTGCCGGTCGATTTCGTCCGCCGCAACGTCGCGTTGCTGTCGCAGGAGCCGGTGCTGCTGCGCGGCACGGTCTGGGAGAACATCGCCTGTGCCCGCCCCGGCGCGAGCCGCGCCGATGCGATCCGCGCGGCGACGGCGCTCGGGGTGGACCAGATCATTGCTGAACTGCCGGGCGGGTTCGATCAGCACGTCGCCGAGCGCGGCGCGACGCTCTCGGGCGGGCAGCGCCAGTGCATCGCGCTGGCCCGTGCCGCCCTGGCCGATGCGCCGGTGGTGATCCTGGACGCGCCGACCAGCAGCCTGGATGCCGCTACCGAGAAGCGGATCCTGGACGCGCTGGGCCAGCTCACAACGGCACGCGCCTGCCTGATGATCGCGCACCGGCTGGACACGATCTGCGGGGCGGATCTGATCCTGGTGCTGCAGCGCGGCCGGGTGGTGCAGTCGGGCACCCACCGGCAGTTGCTGGCGCGCGAGGGGCTGTATGCCGCGCTGTGGGCGACGCAGCATCCCCAGGACCCGCCGTCCCCGCTCGCCGGTCTGGCCATGGACCAGCCGGTGGCCGGTTGAGCGGTTCGGCGGCGGCGGCGGGTGGCCTGCTGCTGATCCGGCACGGCCGGACCGTCTGGAACGAGCAGGGCCGCTACCAGGGGCGCAGCGATCCGCCGCTCAGCCCGGCCGGAGCCGCGGAAGCCACGGCGCTGGCCCAGGCTCTGGCCGGCACCAGGCTCGCTCGGGTGCTGGCGAGCCCGCTGCGCCGCGCGACCGAGACGGCCAGGCTGATCGTCGCTTCCCAGAGGGAGGGGCTCGAACTCCGCATCGAGCCGCGGCTGATCGAGATCGGCTTCGGCGACTGGGAGGGACTGACCCAGACGGAGGTGAAGGCGCGCTGGCCGGAGTTGCTGCGGCGCTGGAAGCACGATCCCGCCGGCATGTGCTTTCCCGGCGGCGGCGAGGCGCTGGCTCTGGCGCAGGCACGGACCCTGGCGCTGCTGGCCGAGTGCGAGGCCGAGGCGGCCCTGGCCGACGCACCGATCGCGCTGGTGACCCACACCACGATCATCCGCCTGGCGATCCTGGCCCGATCCGGCCAGCCCGTCTCGGCGCTGCGCTCGATCCGGGTGCCACCCGCCTCGGCGCATCTGCTGGAGGCCGGCCCCGGACCGGTCGGGGAAAGCCGGGTGAGCGGTCGTGCCTTGACGGCGCCGGGATAGGGGGGCGCCGAGAGGTCCCGCCCGGGCAGACACCGCGCCTCCCCGCCCCCCGTCGCGGGCCGGGGCAGACTTGGCTGGAACAGGGTCCGTCCGGCGCCGTGGCGGTCTGAAGCACGCGGTCGCCGCGACCGGGAGGGGGATTTTGCTCCCCCCGGCGATCTGCTGGTAGCCTCGGTCCCCGAAAGAACAGGAGGAGAGTGGGATGCGCCGCATCTGGGGCCGGGCCAATTCCAGCAATGTGATGAAGCTGCTGTGGCTGGCCGAGGAATTGTCGATCCCCTATGAGCGCGTCGACGCCGGCGGCCCCTTCGGCATCACCGATACCGCGACCTATCGCACGATGAACCCCAACGGGCTGGTGCCGAGCCTGGAGGAGGACGGCTTCACGCTGTGGGAGAGCAACGCCATCCTGCGCTATCTGGCCGGCGAGCATGGTGCAGGCGCGCCGATCTGGCCCGCCGAGCCGCGGGCGCGGGCGCGGATCGACCAGTGGATGGACTGGCAGCAGACCACGCTCAACCGGCCGCAGACGGTGGTGTTCCTGGGCCTGATCCGCACCAAGCCCGAACAGCGTGACACCGCCGCCATCGCCCAGGGGGTGATCGCGGCCGGCAAGGTCTGGGGGCTGCTCGACAGGGAACTCGCCGTGCATCCCTATGTCGTCGGAGAGGCGCTCACCCTGGCCGATATCGCGCTCGGCGTGCATGTGCATCGCTGGTTCAGCTTCGAGATCGAGCGGCCGGACACGCCGCATCTGCGCGCCTGGTACGACCGCCTGCTCGGCCGCCCGGCCTATGCACGCCACTGCGCCCAACCGGTGACCTGAAAGCGGGATGACTTGAAGCAGCGCCGTCTTGGCGCTATAGCCGCCGGCTTGCGCCGCCGGTCGGTATCGGTGGTGCCAGCAGCAGGAAGTGCCCCGATGAAGCCGTCGATCCATCCCGCCTATCACGAGATTTCGATCATCATGACCGATGGCACGGAGTTCAAGACCCGCTCCTGCTACGGTAAGCCCGGCGATGTGCTGCGGCTGGACATCGATCCGAAATCGCATCCGGCCTGGACCGGGGTGCAGCGCATGATGGATACCGGCGGCCAGGTGGCGAAGTTCAACAAGAAATTCGCCGGGCTCGGCACCCGCAAGTAGCGCTGCCTGAGCCTCTCTCCGGAGGGAACCGGAAGGGGGCGGGTTCGCCCCTGTCCTTCCGCTGAAGCCGGCCGCTGAAGCCGGCCGCTAAAGCCGGCCGCTGGACCGCAGCGGCCCTGGCCCCGGGGCCGTGGCCGTCCGCCGGGGCGGCATGGCCGTTGCGTCTGCTCCTGTGTCTGTCCTCTCGCGCAAACCGGATCCCCTCTTGAACCGGAGCCGAGGGTTTTCTACCTGTAAAGCATCCGGAATGCCCGATCGGGGTTCCGGGGGATCGCGTGGGCTGGCCCTTCCGGGCGGCCTTGGACGTTGACCTTGCTCCATGCAGGAGGTTTGACCATGACGACGATTGATTTCACGCCGCTGTTCCGTTCCGCCATCGGCTTCGACCGGCTGGCGCGGACCATCGACCTGGCGCAGGCGAGCCCTGCGGCCCAGTCTTATCCCCCCTATAATATCGAGCGCACCGGCGAGGACAGCTATCGCCTGACCGTGGCGGTTGCCGGATTTCGCCCCGAGGATCTGGATGTGGTGGTGGCCGACGGCACGCTGGTCGTGACCGGACGCCTGACCTCGACGACCGAGAAGTCCGAGGTGTTGTATCGGGGCATCGCCGGCCGTGCGTTCGAGCGGCGCTTCGCCCTGGCCGATCATATCGTGGTGGAGGCGGCCGACATGCGTGACGGATTGCTGCATGTCGCGTTGCGCCGGGTGGTGCCCGAGGCGTTGAAGCCGCGCCGGATCGCGATTGCCGCCCGTCAGGAGGCGATCGCCAACGACGCCGCCCCCGACGCCCGAGCGGCCTGATCAGACCGGGGCCGGGCCTGCGGGTCCGGCCCCCTTTTTTTACCCTCCGCCGGCCATGCGTCCGCTCGCTGATGCGCGGTCTTCAGGCGCCGGCTGGCGTCCACCCGGCCATCGGGACAGAGCCCACCCGGGCGGGCCGGGGCCGGTGCGAGAGGCCGCCTGGTCCGGCCGGATCGGGGCTTCTGCGTGCGGTTCCTGCGTTGCAACTATGCGTGCGGCTGGCCTTGACCGGCGCTTGGCCCAAGGTCCATATCCCAATTCTACTGAGCAAACTGGCGCGCGTCAGCGCGTGCTACCCGGTGGATGAAGCCGGGCACGAAGGTGATTATGCCATGACGCTTCCACTGATGCCGAAAGCCACTGCCGTTTGGCTGATCGACAAGACCGCGCTCACCTTCACGCAGATCGCCGATTTCTGCGGTATGCACCCGCTGGAAGTCCAGGCGATCGCGGATGGCGAGGTGGCGCAGGGCATCGTCGGCTACGACCCGGTGGCCAATCTGCAGGTCACGGCCGAGGACATTCATCGCTGCGAGGCTGATGCGAACGCCAGGCTGCGCCTGACGCCCAGCGCCAACCCGCTGCCCAAGCGGCTGCGGGGCTCGCGTTACACGCCGGTGGCCAAGCGCAACGACCGCCCGGACGGGATCGCCTTCCTGCTGCGCTCCTATCCACAACTGTCCGAAGCCCAGATTTCCAAACTGCTCGGCACCACCAAGGAGACGATCCAGAAGGTGCGCGACCGGACCCACTGGAACACGACGAACATCAAGGCACGGGATCCGGTGATCCTCGGCCTGTGCAGCCAGACCGACCTCAACGCCATGGTCGCGCAGGCCAATGAGCGTCTGGTGCGGGAAGGCCACGCGGTGCCGCCCCCCCCGACCGAAGCGACCGCGGCCGCCTGATCCGCTGGCGGGCGGCGGCAAGACCGGTCAGCTCCGCACGTCCGGCCGCTGCAAGGGGCCGGACGGGCCGACCGGTTGGCCCATCGCCGGCGCCAGCGGCGCCAGGCGCAGACATATCCCCCAGCCGCACCCTCGCCCAGCCGTGAAGTCCACCGCCGGGCCCTGGGCTGGACGGCTCCAGGCGGCCCGGGCACAGCTCGGGCTTTGACCGGCCCTGAGCCAGGCACAGAGCTTGTGGACCGCTTCCGGCGTGGTCGATCCGGGCGTGGTCGATCCGGGCGCGGCCGATCCGGGCGGGCAGTCCGGTGCCCGCTCCGCGGTCCCCGTCCCGGGGCGGGTGCGGGGGAGATTTCCCCCCGGACCCGGCCGTCTACCCGTCGGCGCGGGTGCTCAGCAGGCGCTCCATCTCTTCCTTCAGTCGCAGCTTCTCGAGCTTGAGGCGGGTCAGCACTTCGGTATCCGGTCGCGGGCGGTGATCTTCATCGGCGATCCGGGATTCGAGACTGGCGTGACGGTCCCTCAGGGACACGAAGCGTGACTGCATCGTCATGAGCGCTCCTCGGCGTCTGAATGTCCGCTGCGTCGGAAACACACGGAAGCGGCAGCGTGGCGACCGTGCCATCAAAGCGTAACGCGCCCGGCGGTGCCGGCGCCATGGTTATCGACAGGGAGATCGAAACGGGGCGGTTGCAAACCGCGTCCGGGCGGGCGAAACCGGGGGGTGGCAAGGAGGGGCAATGCTGACCGATCGGGACTCGCTGCTGCGCCGTCTTCATGAGCTGAGGAGCGAACATCGCGACCTTGACACGGTGATCGCCCGTCTGCACGACCATGGCGCCGTGGATCAGATTCAGCTGCAACGGCTAAAGAAGCGTAAATTGCTCCTCAAGGACGAGATCTCCTGGCTCGAGAGCAGCCTGATCCCGGACAGTATCGCATGACCGCCCCGCCGCTGGTCGGCGTGCTGATGGGCAGCCAGACCGACTGGGCGACGATGCGCCACACCGCGCAGACCCTGGCGCGACTCGAGATCGCGCACGAGACCCGCATCGTCTCCGCCCACCGCACCCCCGATCGCCTGGCCGATTACGCCCGCGCGGCGGCCGGGCGGGGGCTGCTGGTGCTGATCGCCGGGGCCGGCGGAGCGGCGCATCTGCCGGGCATGTGCGCCGCCTGGACCCGGCTGCCGGTGCTGGGCGTGCCGGTGGAATCCCATAGTCTCAAGGGAATGGACAGCCTTCTGTCGATCGTGCAGATGCCGGCGGGGATCCCTGTCGGCACGCTCGCCATCGGTCGCGCCGGGGCGGTGAATGCGGCCCTGCTGGCCGCCGCGATCCTGGCGCTGGCCGATCCCGCGCTGGCGCTGCGGCTGGAGGCGCTGCGCGCGTCCCAGACCGCTTCGGTGGCCGAGGCGCCGGTCGATACGCCAGAGCCGGCATGAGCTTCCCGCTGCCGCCCAACGCCACCATCGGCATCGTCGGTGGCGGCCAGCTCGGCCGCATGTCGGCCCTGGCCGCGGCCCGGCTCGGCTATCGCTGTCATGTCCTGACCCCGGAGGAAGACAGCCCGGCCGCGCAGGTCTCCGCCGGGGTGACGATCGGCGGCTACGAGGACCCTGACGCGCTCTGCGCCTTCGCTGCCGAAGTCGACGTGATCACCTTCGAGTTCGAGAATGTCAGCGCCGAGGGGCTCGACCTGCTGGCCTCGCTCAAGCCGGTCCGACCCTCGCCGGCGATCCTGCGGATCAGCCAGGACCGCCTGGCGGAGAAATCCTTTCTCAACGGCGCCTGCGTCGCCACCGCCCCCTGGTGCAGGGTGGACAGTCCAGCCGCCCTGGCCGAGGCGGCCTCGCGCCTCGGCCTGCCGGCCGTGCTGAAGACCACCAGGCTCGGCTATGACGGCAAGGGCCAGGCCAGGATCAGCACCGCGGACGATCTCGCGGCCTTCGCCGCCCTGGCGCCGAAGCCGCTGATCCTGGAGGGTTTCGTCGATTTCGCCGCCGAGCTCAGCGTGGTGGTCGCCCGCGGCGCCGATGGCCGTCTCAGCACCTTCGATGCGGTCGAGAACCGCCATCGCGACCATATCCTGGACCTGACCCTGGCGCCGGCGCGGGTCGCGCCCGGCATCGCCGCGCAGGCGCAGGCGATCGCCCGGCGGGTCGCCGACGCGCTCGACCTGGTCGGTCTGCTCGCCGTCGAGCTGTTCGTCGATCGCGACGGGCTTGTGCTCGTCAACGAGATCGCGCCGCGGCCGCATAATTCCGGCCACTGGACCATCGATGCCTGCCCGGCGAGCCAGTTCGAGCTGCATGTCCGCGCGGTGGCCGGCCTGCCTTTGCCGCCGGCGGGGCGGCATTCCGATGCGGTGATGAAGAATCTGGTCGGGCCGGAGGAGATGGCGCTGTGGCCGGAGATCCTGGCGGCGCCGGGGCTGATCCCGCATCTCTACGGCAAGGCGGAGGCCCGGCCGGGACGCAAGATGGGCCATGTCACCCGGCTGTTCCCGCGCGGGGCATTGCCAGGCTGGTTCGGGGTGCAGGATGCGCTCGGGGTGCTGGGAACCAAGCCCGGCTGATCGGGGGCCGGCCAGGCCAAAGGGCTCCGCCCTTTGGAAACCCGCCAGGGACCAGCGGTCCCTCGACCCGGCATTGCTTGCGCGCCGCAGAGTAGGCGGGGCACGGCCCTGGCGTTGCCGGTCCCTCGCCGCCAGAGCGCGGCCGGGGCGGGCGGAACCGGATCCGTGGTCCGATCGCGCTCCAGCGCTCTGCTTTATCGCGCAATTCCATCGCGGTTGAAGGCGACCTGATGCGATGGTGCGCTACTCCGGCATCACCTCGATCGCATCCCCCAGGGCGAATTCCCCGCCTTCCAGGACTTCGGCATGCACGCCGAGATCGCTATGGCCGTAGAGCGCCCGCAATTCCTGGATCGGTCGCGCGTCGCGCTCGGCGGTGGCGGGGTTCACCTCGGTCGCCGGGCAGCGCACGGTGCGTTTCAGCACCCGCAGGCTGGCGCGGCCGAGCTGGATCTGGCGGCCGACCCAGTCGAATTCGGCCCAGGCCGGCGCGCCGGAGAAATACACATTCGCTCGGAACCGCATGCGCTCGCGCGGGGCTCCCTGGCGGGCTTCGTAATCGGCCAGGCTGGCCAGGTTGATCAGGCTGACCACCGGCTGTCCCTGGTCGCCGAAGACATGGCCCGGCACGTGGTGAAACCGCGGCGCGCCACGCGCTTCCTCGCCCAGGAACGCGGTCAGGAACGCGCCGATGCGGGCACGCCCCTCCTCGGTTAAAGCCGGCGCCACCACCGCGCTGCCGTCGGGGGCGCGGATCGCCAGTTCGCCGGTGCGCGGGTCGAAGCTCGACCGCAATGCGGCGATCCGTGCGTTGCGCATCAGGCACATGAAATTCTGTTTCTGCAGCCAGACCGGGGCGGCAGGATCGAACGGCGCATCGCCTTGTGCCAGGGCGAAGGCGCGGTCCCAGGGAATCGCGCCGCCGGCCTCCACCCTTGTCTGGTCCAGCGCTTCGGCGGTCAGGCCTTTTACCGGGTAGCGATAGAGATGCTCGATCCGCATGCCACAGGTCCCCATCCCGGCCCCCTTGAGCCGCCCCGGCTGGTTTACCATGTCGGCTGTGTGAGGTCGTGCCGAGGTTGCCCGCCGGGGACCGGGGCCGGACCGTCGCCTGATCCTGGGGACGCACATCAATGGACATCGAGAAATTCACCGACCGCGCCCGCGGATTTCTGCAGGCCGCTCAGACCATCGCCATTCGTGACTTTCATCAGCGGATCACGCCCGAGCATCTGCTCAAGGCGTTGCTGGACGACGAGGAGGGCGCGGCCGCCGGGCTGATCCGCGCCGCCGGGGGCGACCCCAAGGCGGCGCTGGCGGCGACCGAGGCGGAACTCGCCCGCCAGCCCAAGGTGCAGGGCAGCGGGGCCGGCCAGCCGCAATTCACCCCCGAGGTGGTGCGCGCGCTGGATGCCGCCCAGCAGGCGGCGCAGAAATCCGGCGATGAATACGTGGCCCAGGACCGGCTGCTGGTGGCGCTCGCCGCCGGCGATGGACCCGCCGCGCGGGCGCTGCGCACCGCCGGTGCCACGGCCCAGGCCCTGGAGAAGGCGGTGGCCGACATCCGCAAGGGCCGCAAGGTCACCAGCCAGAACGCCGAGTCGAATTTCGACGCGCTGAAGAAATATGCCCGCGACGTGACCGCGATCGCGCGGGAAGGCAAGCTCGACCCGGTGATCGGGCGCGACGAGGAGATCCGCCGCACCATCCAGGTGCTGGCCCGCCGCACCAAGAACAACCCGGTGCTGATCGGCGAGCCCGGGGTGGGCAAGACCGCCATCGTGGAAGGCCTGGCGATCCGCATCGTCAATGGCGACGTGCCGGAGGCGCTGAAGGGCAAGCGGCTGCTGGCGCTCGATCTCGGCGCGCTGGTCGCCGGCGCGAAATATCGCGGCGAGTTCGAGGAGCGGCTGAAATCGGTGCTGAAGGAGATCGAGGACGCCGCCGGCGAGATCGTCCTGTTCATCGACGAGATGCACACGCTGGTGGGGGCGGGCCGCGCCGACGGGGCGATGGATGCCTCGAACCTGCTGAAGCCCGAGCTGGCGCGCGGCGCGCTGCACTGCATCGGCGCCACCACGCTCGATGAATACCGCAAGCATGTCGAGAAGGACGCGGCCCTGGCGCGGCGCTTCCAGCCGGTCTTCGTGGGCGAGCCGAGCATCGCCGACACGATCAGCATCCTGCGCGGCATCAAGGAGAAATACGAACTCCATCACGGCGTGCGCATCACCGATGCCGCCCTGGTCGCCGCCGCCACCCTGTCCAACCGCTACATCACCGACCGCTTCCTGCCCGACAAGGCGATCGACCTGATGGACGAGGCGGCGAGCCGCCTGCGCATGCAGGTGGACAGCAAGCCCGAGGCGCTCGACGAGCTCGACCGCAGGCTGCTGCAGCTGAAGATCGAGCGCGAGGCGCTGAAGCGCGAGACCGATGCCGCGAGCCGCGACCGGCTGGTCACTCTGGAGAAGGAACTCGCCGGGCTCGAGGAGAAGTCCAACGCGATGACCGCCGCCTGGAAGGCCGAGAAGGAGACGCTGGCCGAGAGCCAGAAGCTGAAGGAACGGCTGGACCAGGCGCGCAGCGAGGTCGAGGTGGCGCAGCGGCGCGGCGATCTCGCCCGTGCCTCCGAGCTGATGTACGGCGTCATCCCCGACCTCGAGCGCCGGATCGCCGCCGGCACCGAGGCGGGCAGCCTGGTGAACGAGGCGGTGACCGAGGAGCAGATCGCCGGGGTGGTGTCGCGCTGGACCGGCGTGCCGGTGGACAAGATGCTGGAAGGCGAGCGCGCCAAGCTGCTGCGCATGGAGGACGAGCTGCGCCGGCGGGTGATCGGCCAGGAGGACGCGCTGCGCGCGGTCGCCAACGCGGTGCGCCGGGCGCGCGCCGGCCTGCAGGACCCCAACCGGCCGATCGGCAGCTTCCTGTTCCTCGGCCCCACCGGCGTCGGCAAGACCGAGCTGGCGAAGGCGCTGGCCGCGTTCCTGTTCGATGACGAGCGGGCGATGCTGCGGGTGGACATGAGCGAGTTCATGGAGAAGCACGCCGTCTCCCGCCTGATCGGCGCGCCGCCCGGCTATGTCGGCTACGACGAGGGAGGCGTGCTGACCGAGGCGGTGCGCCGGCGGCCCTACCAGGTGATCCTGTTCGACGAGGTCGAGAAGGCGCACGAGGACGTCTTCAACGTGCTGCTGCAGGTGCTGGATGACGGGCGGCTGACCGACGGGCAGGGGCGGACGGTGGATTTCCGCAACACCCTGATCATCCTGACCAGCAATCTGGGCAGCGACATCCTGGCCGCCCAGCCGGAGGGCGAGCGGACCGAGATGGTGCAGGGCCAGGTGATGGCGGCGGTGCGCGGGCATTTCCGGCCCGAATTCCTCAACCGGCTGGACGAGATCATCCTGTTCCGCCGGCTGCAGCGCGCCGACATGGCGGCGATCGTCACGATCCAGCTGGAGCGGCTGCGGTCGCTGCTCGCCGACCGCAAGATCGATATCGCGCTCGACCAGTCCGCGCGCGACTGGCTGGCCGAGGAGGGGTACGACAGTGCCTATGGCGCGCGGCCGCTCAAGCGGGTGATCCAGCGGGCGCTGCAGAACCCGCTGGCCGGGAAGCTGCTGGAAGGCGCGATCCATGATGGCGAGACGGTGCAGATCTCGGCCGGACGCGACGGGCTGATGATCAACGGGGCTCTGGCCGAGGCCGCCTGAGGCGTGGGGCCAGGACGTCCGCAGGGGCGTCCTGGCCTCGCTTCTGGCGCGGGTCCGACATCGCGCCCGGGGTCGGTCGCGGGCGATGAGGCTGGCGACCGGGGTGAGACAATCGCTTCCGGTCTCGATCCCGATATCGGGTGAGAGGATTCCGGCCGGCGCGTGGCTGGTGCTGCCGCCGCCATCCGCGGTGGCGATGCCCCCCGCGCGGCTGCCTCTGATCGGAGCATCGGCGCCGAGCGGCGGCTCGATGCTTTTCAGGCATGAGACCTTGCGCAATCGGCATCTCGATAACTCCCATAGAGCAATGAGAGGCCGCGCGATCCGCCATGGCAAGGCGGGAGGGCGGATCGGGATCGCGAAGCCGGGCGCTCCGGCGCGGCGGAAGCCTGGCCCGTGCCTGTTGCCCAGGCTCCCCCGTGGCCCCGGCTCCGGCCGGGTCGGGGCGATCTGGCCCGTAGAATTTGCAATTCACATTGGAACTGAGTTATACAAAATCAGTTGCGTTTTAATGATGTGAAATTGCCTGATCTCCGATCGGGCCGCGGAGAGATGGCATGGCCGGCACTGCCAAGCGTTCGGGTGTGGAGCTGCTCAAGGAAACCAGCCGTTTCCTGCGTGGCGGCCTCGCCGAGGAACTGGCCTCAGGCGGCAGCCAGGTTACCGAGGACGGCTACAACCTGCTGAAATTCCACGGTTCCTACGAGCAGTTCGACCGAGACACCGCGACCGCGCTCAAGCAGCGCGGCGAGGAGAAGGAGTATTCCTTCATGGTCCGGGTGCGCATGCCCGGCGGGCGGCTGACCGCGGCGCAATATCTGGCGCTGGATGCGCTGGCCGACCGCTACGCCAATGGCACGCTGCGCATCACCACCCGCCAGGGCATTCAGTTCCACGGCGTCGTGAAATCCGATCTCAAGCCGGCCATTGCCGCGATCAACGCGACCCTGCTGACCACGCTCGCCGCCTGTGGCGATGTGGTGCGCAATGTCATGAGCACGCCGGCGCCGGTGCGTGATGCGGTGCATGCCAGGCTGGAGGCGGACGCGAGGCTGCTGTCGGAGCGGCTGCTGCCGCAGAGCCGCGCCTACCATCAGATCTTCCTGGACGAAGCGCCAGGGGAAGACGCCGACGCCGAACCGCTCTACGGCACCACCTACCTGCCGCGGAAGTTCAAGATCGCGCTGGCGACGCCGCAGGATAACAGCGTCGATGTGCTGGCCAATGATCTGGCGCTGATCGCCCTGTTCGAGGGCGGGACGCTGCTGGGCTATAATGTCGCGCTCGGCGGCGGGCTCGGCATGACCCATAACCGGGCCGACACCTATCCCAGGCTGGCGACGCTGGTGGGTTTCGTTGGCCCCGATGATCTGCTGCGCGTGGCCGAGGCGGTGATCCGGCTTCAGCGCGACGCCGGCAATCGTGGCGACCGCCGGCGGGCGCGGCTGAAATACGTGATGGACGATCGCGGCCTGGCCTGGGTGCAGCGGGAACTCGCCTCGTATTTCGGCGCCCCGCTCGCCCCGCCACGACCGATGCCCGCATTGCAGGTTCCCGATCTGCTGGGCTGGCACGAACAGGGCGACGGGCGGGTCTGGCTCGGCCTGCCGGTGCCGTCGGGGCGCATCGCCGATGCGGACGGGGTGCGGCTGCGCAGCGCGCTTGCCGAACTGGTGGGGCGCTACGGCGCGGATCCGGTGATGACGGCGCAGCAGGATGTGCTGCTGACCAATCTCGATCCCGCCGACCGGCAGCCGATCAAGGCCCTGCTGCGCGACCATGGCGTGGCGCTGGCCGAGGTGCTGACCCCGCTCGCGCGCTGGGCGCTGGCCTGCCCGGCGCTGCCCACCTGCGGTCTGGCGCTGACCGAGGCCGAGCGGGTGCGCGCGCCCATCGTCGCCGCGCTGGAGACGGCGCTGACCCGCCACGGGCTGGCGCAGGAGCGGATCAGCCTGCGCATCACCGGCTGCCCCAATGGCTGTGCCCGCAGCTATGCCGGGGATATCGGCCTGGTGGGCCGGGTGCCGGGAGCCTATGCGATCTATGTCGGCGGCGATTTCGCCGGCACGCGCCTGTCCTTCAAGCTACTGGAGCGGGTCAAGCAGGCCGATCTGGGGGCTGTGTTCGATCCGCTCTTCGCAGCCTTCGCGGCCGAGCGTCGCGAGGGAGAGGCGTTCGGAGCGTTCTGCGACCGGCTGGGGGCGGAGGGGCTGCTGGCCCGCCTGCCGGAGGCCCGATCGGCAGCCTGAAGCATCGCGCGGGAAGGCCCTGCGCCAGCGCCCCACGCGCGCCGAGCCGGACCACGGCAAGACGGCCCGCCCGCGACCGGCGGAGACGGGTCTGGCACGACCGTTCCGGCCTTGTCCGCCGGCGTGCTTGTCATAAAATCTTCATTAAATTGCAATGCTGGGGTCTTGGCTCCCCCCTAGGGTCCGGTCGTCATGCGCACGGGGCCGCAGCGTTCCGCATTGGGAGCGGAGTGCTGCCTTCCGGGCCGAGGAGGACACATGAAGTTTTTCACGTCGGTGCTGGCCATCGTTCTGGCCGCGCTTCCGCTTGCCGCGGGCGCCCAGCAGATCACCGGGGCCGGGTCCACTTTCGTGTATCCGGTCCTCTCCAAATGGTCCGACGCCTACAGCAAGAAGGCGGCCGGTGTGCAGATCAACTACCAGTCGATCGGCTCTGGGGGCGGCATTGCCCAGATCAAGGCCGGCACCGTGACCTTCGGGGCGACCGACAAGCCGCTGGAGCCGGCCGAGCTGCAGGCGGCCGGGCTCGCGCAGTTCCCGAGCGTGATCGGCGGCATCGTGCCGACGGTGAACCTGCCGGGGATCAAGCCGGGCGCGATGCGCCTGACCGGTCCGCTGCTGGCAGACATCTATCTCGGCAGGATCGTCAAATGGAACGATCCCGCGCTGGTCGCGCTCAATCCGGAGCTGGGCCTGCCGGCACTCGACATCACCGTCGTGCATCGCTCGGACGGCTCGGGCACGACCTATAACTGGGTGAACTATCTCTCCAAGGTCAGCCCGGACTGGCGTGCGAAGGTCGGCGAGGGCACTTCGGTCGCCTGGCCCACCGGTGTCGGCGGCAAGGGCAACGAGGGGGTCGCCGCCTATGTCGGGCGGATCAAGGGCAGTATCGGCTATGTCGAATACGCCTATGTGCTGCAGAACAAGATGACTTATGCGCTGGTGCAGAACCGGGCCGGCAAGTTCGTCGAGCCCAGCCTCGCGAGCTTCCAGGCCGCCGCCGCCAGCGCCGACTGGGACAAGGTACAGGATTTCAGCCTGGTGATGACCGACGCGCCGGGCGAAGCGGCCTATCCGGTGACGGCGACCACCTTCATTCTGATGCACAAGACCCCGAAGGACCCGGCGAGCAGCAAGGCCACGCTCGATTTCTTCAGCTGGGCGTTCGAGCACGGCGACAAGCTTGCCGAGCAACTGGATTACGTGCCGCTGCCCGATGCGCTGGTTCACCAGATCGAGGCCTACTGGAAGGCACAGATCCGGTGATCGGCGGCCGCGCGGTAACGGGCGATCGCGGATGAGTGTCGCCCTGCCGGCATCGAGGGCGGAGCAGGCGCGCGTGCGGCGGGGCAGCGGTGATCGCGTCTTCCGCCTTCTCGTCGCCTTCTGCGCCGGCTTCGTGTTGCTGAGCCTGGGGGCAGTGGCGGCCCTGATGCTGACGGGCGGGCTGCCGGCGCTGCGGAATTTCGGGTTCGCCTTCCTCTACCGGTCGGTCTGGGACCCGGTGCGGCAGGATTTCGGCGCCTTCGTGCCGATCTACGGCACGCTGGTCACCTCGCTGATCGCGATGCTGATCGCCGTGCCGATCAGCTTCGGCATCGCCCTGTTCCTGTCCGAGGTGGCGCCGTCCTGGCTGCGCGCGCCGGTCGCCGCGGCGATCGAATTGCTGGCGGGCATCCCCAGCATCATCTACGGCATGTGGGGCCTGTTCGTGTTCGTGCCGTTCATGGCGGACTGGGTCGAGCCCTGGATCGACGACAATCTGGGCGCGATCCCGTTTCTGGGCGCATTGTTCAGGGGGCCGCCGCTCGGCATCGGCATGCTCACCGCCGGCATCATCCTGGGCGTGATGGTGATCCCGTTCATCTCCTCGGTGATGCGCGATGTCTTCGCTCTGGTGCCCCCGACTTTGCGCGAATCCGCCTTCGGTCTCGGGGCCACCCGCTGGGAGGTGGTGCGCGGGGTGGTGCTGCCCTACACCCGCACCGCCGTCGTGGGCGGCATCTTCCTCGGCCTCGGCCGGGCGCTCGGTGAGACCATGGCGGTGACCTTCGTGCTGGGCAACGCCCATGAATTCGCGATCTCGCTGCTCAAGCCCGGCAACTCGATCGCTGCCGCCATCGCCAACGAGTTCACCGAGGCGGACAGCGACATGTACCGCTCCTCGCTGGTCGCGCTCGGCTTCGTGCTGTTCGTGGTCACCTTCATCGTGCTCGCGCTGGCCAAGCTGATGCTGATCCGGCTGGCGCGGCGGGAGGGCACGTGACCTCCATGCGGTCGCATGGCCGGGCACGCTGGCGGCGGGTGAAGAACGTGTTCGCGCTCGGGCTGGGCGGTGTTGCGACGGTGATCGGCCTGGGCTTCCTCGCCTGGATCCTGGTGGTCACCCTGGTCAACGGGCTCTCGGCACTCAACCTTGCGCTGTTCACCCAGATGACCCCGCCGCCTGGCGCCGAGGGCGGGCTGCTGAACGCGATCTTCGGCAGTGCCATCATGATCCTGGTGGCGATGCTGCTGGGCGCGCCGATCGGCATCCTGGCGGGGACGCATCTGGCCGAATATGGCCGCAGCGGTGCCATCGCCGAGGTGATCCGCTTCATCAACGATATCCTGCTTTCGGCGCCCTCGATCGTCATCGGCCTGTTCGTCTACCAGCTGGTGGTGCGCCCGACCGGACATTTCTCCGGCTGGGCGGGGGCCGCTTCGCTCGGGTTCATCCTGCTGCCGGTGCTGGTGCGCACCACCGACGAGACGATGCGGCTGCTGCCGATCACCCTGCGCGAGGCAGCGCTCGCGCTCGGCGCCCCGCAATGGCGGGTGATCGTGCAGGTGCTCTATCCCGCCGCCCGCACCGGGCTGCTGACCGGGCTGCTGCTGGGGCTCGCGCGGATCAGCGGCGAGACCGCGCCGCTGCTGTTCACCGCCCTCAACAACCAGTATTTCACCGCCGATCTCAGCCAGCCGATGGCGAACATCCCGGTGGTGATCTTCCAGTTCGCGCTCAGCCCCTATGATGCCTGGCATGCGCTGGCCTGGGCGGGGGCGCTGCTGATGACGCTGTTCGTGCTGGTGGTGAGTGTCGGTGCGCGCATCGCACTGCGCCGGCGGGTCGGATGAAGGAGAACAGGATGCCCGAAAGCATGCCGTTGGCCCTCGCCGAGGCCGGGCCGCGCGGGGCGGCGGCGAAGATGAGCATCCGCGCGCTCGATTTCTACTATGGCGACAACCGCGCCCTGAAGAACGTGTCCCTCGATCTGCCCGATCGCCAGGTGACCGGCATGATCGGGCCTTCGGGCTGCGGCAAATCGACGCTGCTGCGGGTGCTCAACCGGATGTACGATCTCTATCCCGGCCAGCGCGCGACCGGCGAGGTGCTGCTCGACGGAGAGAACATCATCGGCCCCGGCCTGGATCTCAACCTGCTGCGCTCGCGCGTCGGCATGGTGTTCCAGAAGCCGACGCCGTTCCCGATGACGGTGTACGAGAACATCGCCTTCGGGGTGCGGCTGCACGAGCGGCTGTCGCGGACGGCGATGGACGAGCGGGTGGAATGGTCGCTCACCCGCGCCGCGATCTGGGACGAGGTGAAGGACCGGCTGCGCAGCTCGGCCATCGGCCTGTCGGGCGGCCAGCAGCAGCGCCTGTGCATCGCGCGCTCGATCGCCGTGCGGCCCGATGTGATCCTGCTCGACGAGCCGACCAGCGCACTCGACCCGATCAGCACGCTGAAGGTCGAGGAACTGATCGACGAGCTGAAGCAGGATTTCACCATCGCGATCGTCACCCACAACATGCAGCAGGCCGCACGCTGCGCCGACCAGGTGGCCTTCTTCTATCTGGGCGAGGTCGTCGAGGTCGGCAGTGCCGAGCAGATCTTCACCGCCCCGCGCGAGCGCCTGACCCAGGAATACATTACCGGCCGCTTCGGCTGACCGGCGCTCAGGAGAGACAGCGATGCCGGATTCGCCCATCCATACCAACAAGCGCTTCGAGCAGGAGACCAGGCGCCTGCGCGATATGATCATCGAGATGGGCGGGCTGGTCGAGAATCAGGTATCGCTCGCCTGCACTGCGGTGATCGAGCGTGACGCGATCGCGGCCGGGCAAGCGGTGGAGCAGGATCCGAAGGTAGATGCGCTGGAGCGGGAGGTGGAGCAGTTCGCCATCCGCCTGCTGGCGTTGCGCCAGCCGGTGGCCGATGACCTGCGCCACATCTTCGCCGCCATCAAGATCACCGGCGATCTGGAACGCATCGGCGATTACGCCGCCAATGTCGCCAAGCGCAGTCTGGTGCTGCAGCACGCGCCGCTGCCGTTCAGCCTGTCGGGTCTGTCGCACATGGCGGTGCTGGTGCAGGACGGGCTGAAGAAGGTGATCGATTCGTTCGGCGAGCACGACATCGCCAAGGCGCTGGAGGTCTGGCGGGCCGATGAGGAGATCGACGATATCTACAACGCGCTGTTCCGAGAGCTGATGACCTACATGATGGAGGATCCGCGCAACATCAGTTCCTGCGCGCATCTTCTGTTCATCGCCAAGAACCTGGAGCGGATCGGCGACCACGCCACCAACGTCGCCGAGATCGTCTATTACGCCTCGATGGGTCAGCCGCTGGCCGAGGCGCGCCCGAAGGGTGAGAGCAGCGCCCTTCTGCAGACGCCGGATCGCGCAGGGGAGGAGTGAACATGCTGGAACCACGGATGCCGGCCACACAAGCGAGCGAGCGGGGAACCATGCCGGAGGGAGCGGTCAATCTGTCGAAACCCCTGGTGCTGATCGTCGAGGATGAGGCGGCACTGGCGACGATGCTGCGCTACAATCTCGAGAAGCAGGGCTTCCGGGTCGAGGAGGCGGCGGACGGGCAGGAGGCACTGACCCGCATCGCCGAGGCCCAGCCCGATGTGGTGCTGCTGGACTGGATGCTGCCGGCGATGTCGGGCATCGAGGTCTGCCGCCAGATCCGCCGCCGCCCGGCCACCCGGGATCTGCCGGTGATCATGCTGACCGCCCGCACCGAAGACCAGGATGTGGTGCGCGGGCTGAACACCGGCGCTGATGATTACATCACCAAGCCGTTCAACATGGAGGCGCTGCTGGCGCGCATCCGTGCCCTGCTGCGCCGGTCCGGGGCGATGCCGGCCAAGGGGCAGCTGGTGTTCCACGACATCATGATGGATCTGTCGGCGCACCGGGTGCAGCGCAACGCGAGGCCGATCCATCTGGGCCCGACCGAGTTCCGGCTGCTGGAGTTCTTCATGCAGCACCCTCGCCGGGTGTTCACCCGCGAGGAATTGCTGGACGCGGTGTGGGGCCCGGACATCCATGTCGAGCCGCGCACGGTCGATGTGCATATCCGCCGGCTGCGCAAATCGATCAACGGCGCCGGCGAGCTCGATGTGGTGCGGACCGTGCGGGCGGCCGGCTACGCGCTGGATACCGAGCCGGTCTGAGACCGGCCGGAGGTCCACGGATTTCGGGATCGATCCCGTCTTCATTGCAAACCGACGGCGCCGGGGGGCAGCATGGTCCGTCGCGTGTGAGCGGCGCCCCGACGGACGGATGCGCTGGCCCTGCCGCTCGTTCGCACGACAGCGGTGCATGGTGCGGGGGCGACCGTGCTGCCGCCGGAGCGTCCGGGCCGCCC
>DAICZL010000157.1 GCA_027311165.1 bacterium | reverse complement strand
GGCGCCCGGCGCTGATGGTCAACGTGTTGATGTATTCGATCCTGGAATTCGCCTCGGGCTTCGCGCCGTCGCTCAGCGTGCTCATCGGGCTGCGCTTCCTCTATGGCATCGCGATGGGCGGCGAATGGGGGGTGGGCGCCTCGCTCACGATGGAATCGATCCCGGCGCACTGGCGCGGCCCCGTTTCCGGCCTGCTGCAGGTGGGCTATCCGAGCGGCTATCTGCTGGCGACGGTGCTGTACTGGATCGCCTTCCCCCTGGTCGGCTGGCGCGGATTGTTCATGCTGGGTGCGGCGCCGGCACTGCTGGTGCTGTATATCCGCCGCAGCGTGCCCGAAAGCCCGGACTGGCACGCCCGCTCGGCCGTCCCCCGCCCGCCGATCGGCCAGGTGCTGCGCCAGCATATGGGCCTCGCGATCTATGCCGTGGTGATGATGACGGCATTCAACTTCTTCAGCCACGGCACCCAGGATCTGTATCCGACCTTCCTGCGCGAGCAGCATCATCTGGATCGCGGCCAGATCACCACCATCGCCATCATCTACAATCTCGGGGCGATCCTGGGCGGCCTCACCTTCGCGACGCTGTCGCAGAAGATCGGCCGCCGCCGGGCGGTGGTCATCGCCGCTGCGCTGTCGCTGCCGGTGCTGCCGCTCTGGGCATTCGCCAGCACCCCGGTGATGCTGGGGCTGGGAGCGTTCCTGATGCAGATCTGCGTCCAGGGCGCCTGGGGGGTGATCCCCGCTCATCTGAACGAGCTGTCGCCGCCCGACATCCGCGCGACATTTCCCGGCTTCACCTATCAGCTCGGCAATCTGCTCGCCGCCGCCAACGCGACGATCCAGTCCGCGATCGCAGCCTCGATGGGCGGCAATTACTCCTGGGCGCTCGCGGGGGTCGCCGGCAGCGTCGCGGTGGTGATCATGGTGCTGGTGGGCTTCGGGCGGGAAGCCCGCGATGTGCATATGGGGGCGACGCTGCCGATCGCGGCGGATTGATCCGACGCGGCGGCAGGCCGCGCCGCAAGCGATGAGCGCCACTCTTACTGGCACGCCGGCATTCCGCCGTACCGTGCTGGCGCTGTTCGCCGCCGGCTTCGCGACCTTCGCGCTGCTCTACAGCGTGCAGCCGCTGATGCCGATCTTCGCCGCGACCTTCGGGATCAGCGCCGCCCGGGCCAGCCTGTCGCTGTCGGTCAGTACCGCCACGCTCGCGCTTTCGATGCTGGTGGCAAGCTCCCTGTCCGAGGTCTGGGGACGCAAGCCGCTGATGATGGGCTCGCTGCTCGCCTCGGCACTGCTGACGCTGGCCGCCGCCCTGGCGCCGGGCTGGACCGCGCTGCTCGCCCTGCGCGCGGCCGAAGGGGTCAGCCTCTCCGGCCTGCCCGCAGTCACCATGGCCTATGTCAGCGAGGAGATGGACAAGCGCGCCGTGGGCCTGGCGATGGGGCTGTATATCAGCGGCAGCGGGCTCGGTGGCATGGCCGGGCGGCTGGCCAGCGGGGTGATCGCCGAGGCCGCCGGCTGGCGTGCCGCCTTAGCCGCCCTCGGGCTGCTGGGCCTCGCTGCCTTCCTGGTGCTGTGGGCGGTGCTGCCGCCTTCGCGCAATTTCACCCCCCGTCCGCTGCGGCCGCGGGCGCTTCTGGGCGCCTTCGCCGTGCATCTGGCCGAGCCGGGTCTGCGCAAGCTGTTCGCCCTGGGCTTCGTGCTGCTGGGCAGCTTCGTCACGATCTATAATTACGTGGGCTTCCGCCTGCTTGCCCCCCCTTACGGCTTCAACCAGGCCCAGGTGGGGCTGATCTTCACCGTTTATCTGGTGGGCGTGGCGAGTGCCGCCTGGATCGGCGATCTCGCCGGCCGGCTCGGGCGGCGGCGGGTTCTGTGGACGATGCTGGTCTGCATGCTGTCCGGCCTGTTCCTGACCCTGGCGAGCCCGGTCTCGGTGATCGTGCTGGGGATGGCGGTGCTGACCCTGGGCTTCTTCGGGGGCCACTCCATCGCCAGTTCCTGGGTGGGCGCGCGGGCGCGCCAGGCGCGGGGCCAGGCGGCTGCACTGTATCTGTTCTTCTATTATCTGGGGTCGAGCGTGCTGGGCACGCTGGGCGGCTGGCTGTGGGATGCGGCAGGCTGGCCTGGCGTGGTCGGTCTCACCACGCTGTCACTGGGCACGGGGCTCGCGATCGCCCTGCGCCTGACCGGCACGCTGCCGCTGCCATGAGACGCGAGGCCGATGCGCCTGCCCTTGGCGCCGGGCCCGAGAGCGCTGGCCCTCCTCGGAGCCTTTCCGGGGGTTTCGCTGACGAGAGCAAGACGCGCAACATTGCTTGGCAGGCCGGGCAGCGGCGAGTTTTTTGGAAACAGCCCCAACGCCCAGGAGCCAGATTATGTCGCTTTTTGTTACGATTATGAGTACGCAGTCAGGCTGCCAGGGCGGTGCCCGATCTGATCGACGATCGGCCACCGCTCTTGCCTATTGTTCTGCCGAGCACCTTTATCCGATCGGATGATTTGATCTGATCGGATGTTGCTCTAACGCAGCAGCGCCCGCATCACGCTCGCCTGTCCGTCCCGCTCGTTCAGCGGCGCCAGGGCAAAGCGCTCCTCGATGGTACGCAGGATCGACCCAAAATCATACGGCGTATGATCGACGAACCCCGGCTTCACCATCGGCCCGACCGCGATCAGCGGCACCCTCGTGCCGGGGCCCCAGACATCACGATGGGGCGGCGCCACATGGTCCCACATCCCGCCATTCTCGTCATAGGTGATCAGGATCAGCATGTCGGCATAGGCCGGGCTGGCCTGCAGCGCAGCGACGATCTCGCCCAGGTGGTGGTCCCCGTCGGCAACCGTGGCATAGCCGCTATGCAGATCGAACGTCCCGATCGGCTTGTAGAAGGTCACCGGCGGCAGCGTGTTGCCGGCGATATCGGCCATCAGATCGGTCAGGTCCTTCAGATGCGCGCGCTGGGCCGCCGAGCCGGGGGCCAGATCGGCGAAATACGAGAACGGCTGATGATGGTATTCGAACAGAGGGGGCTGGCGCCCGGCCATCGCCTCGGCGAGGCCGCCGGCATACCAGGCCCAGGGGATGCCGGCCTGGTCCAGCCGGTCGCCGATATGCGGCATGGTCTGCGGCGGCACCATCAGGGTCGGATCGGTCAGCCCCGGGGCGTGCAGGAACACCGACTGGCTGGTGTTGATGGCGAAGCCGTCGGGCGAGACCTTGCCGTCCTTCACCATCCGCCCCGCCGCGTCCAGCTTCGCGACTACCGCGTCCGGCGCGCCCGGCCAGACGAAGGCACAGGAGCAGACCAGGAAGCTATGGTTCAGGAACGATCCGCCGAAAGCCGAATGAAACATCGCATCGCCCAGCGCGAACTGCCGCGCCAGCCGCCACTGCACCGATCCGCTCATGTCGTAATGGCCCATGGTGAGCCCGCCGGCATCCGACACGGCAGCGAAGCGGTCCATCCGCCCGCCATCGATCTGCGCCTGTTCCTGGTAGAAGCGATGCACCAGATCGCCGGTACGCTCGGTCCAGGGCACGTAGCGGTCGATCGCGAAGGGCGCATTGGGCAGATCGGCGGTAAAGCGCGGATCCGGCGCGGGCGTGCGCAGAGCGGTGTTGATCACCGGCGGCAGCAGCGCATAGGCCTGGCCGTCCGGCCCGGTCTGCCGCGCGGCGGCGCCGGCCTGGTCGATGCCGGCCGCGCCGGGAAAGGCGCCGAACAGGGCATCGAAACTGCGGTTCTCCTCGAAGATAACGACGATATGGCCGATCTGCCGCAGTGTGTCCCCCCCCGC
>DAICZL010000155.1 GCA_027311165.1 bacterium | reverse complement strand
CCTCTGGAGTCTCCCTCTGGCGTCTCCCTCTGGCGCTCCCCACGACGCCCACTCTGGCGTCTCCCTCTGGCGGCTCCCTCTGGCGCTCCCTCTGGCACCCAGCCCCCGTCCGCCGTGGCGCGCGCGCAGCGGATGCGGGGTCTGCAGACGCCTGCTTCCTGGCGCTTGCGATGGCCAGGGGGGCCAGCCTGCTGGCCTTGCCGTGCCGGACGCCGGGCGGGCGGCGCCCGCGGACCAGGCCGCGGCAGCGCCGCCTTTTTCCCACATCCCCGGCTTGTGCTAGTGTCCCGCCCTCGAAGTTCACGGTTCCTCACCGCGAACTTCTTGGATAGGCAGGCCACTGAAAACAAAGAGCTGGTGTCCCGGTTCCGACCACATTTCAATGCTGCGAATTTCGGACTCGGGACACGAGTGCTGCGCGGTCCGGATGCTTCGGGTCGCCGTATCAGGGGGTCAGGCCCGCCCGACGATGGCCTGGTCCGATCCCGATGCAGGGTCTGCGTGCATCAGCCGATCAGGCCCACCGGACCCGCCGTTTCATGTCCTGCAGGAGCAGACCCGCCCCGTGACGACCGCGCATCCGGCCAGCCGCATCGCCGAAGGTCTGCCCCATCCGCTCGGGGCCACCTGGACCGGCCTCGGCGTCAATTTCGCCCTGTTCTCGGCCAACGCGACCAAGGTGGAACTGTGCCTGTTCGACAGCCGCGGCCGCACCGAACTGGAACGCATCGAACTGCCCGAATACACCGATGAGGTCTGGCACGGCTATCTGCCCGACGCCCGGCCGGGCACGGTCTACGGCTACCGGGTGCACGGCCCCCATGCGCCCGAGCAGGGGCACCGCTTCAACCCTCACAAGCTGCTGCTCGACCCCTATGCGCGCGCCCATGTCGGGACGCTGTCCTGGAACGATGCCTGCTACGGCTACACGATCGGCGGCCGCGACGAGGATCTGGGCTTCGACCGCCGCGACAGCGCCCGCTACATGCCGAAATGCCGGGTGATCGATCCCGCCTTCACCTGGGGCCATGACCGTCCGCCGCAGATCCCGTGGGAACGCACCATCCTCTACGAGGCCCATGTGCGTGGCTTCACCCGGCTGCACCCGGCGGTGCCCGAGGCGCTGCGCGGCAGCTTCCGCGGCCTCGCCCAGAAAGAGGTGATCGAGCATATCCGCGCGCTCGGCGTCACCTCGGTCGAATTGCTGCCGGTGCAGGCCTTCGTCGATGACCGCGGGCTGCTGGAGAAGGGGCTGCGCAACTACTGGGGCTATGACACGATCGGCTTCTTCGCGCCGATGATGCGCTACGCCGCCGACCCGCAGACCGCGAACACCGAGTTCAAGGAGATGATCGCCCGGCTGCACGATGCCGGGCTCGAGGTGATCCTGGACGTGGTGTACAATCACACCGCCGAGGGCAACGAGCGCGGCGCGACCCTGTCCTTAAAGGGCATCGACAACGCCAGCTACTATCGGCTGATGCCCGGGGCGCCGCGCTATTACATCAACGATACCGGTACCGGCAACACGCTCAACCTGGCGCATCCGCGGGTCCTGCAGATGGTCACCGACAGCCTGCGCTACTGGGCGAGCGAAATGCACGTGGACGGCTTCCGCTTCGACCTCGCCACCATTCTCGGGCGCGAGACCCATGGCTTCGACGAGGGCGGCGGCTTCCTCGACAGCTGCCGCCAGGACCCGGTGCTGTCGGGGGTGAAGCTGATCGCCGAGCCGTGGGATTGCGGTCCGGGCGGCTATCAGGTGGGCGGCTTCCCGCCCGGCTGGGCGGAATGGAACGACCGGTTCCGCGACACCACCCGTGCCTTCTGGAAGGCCGATGCGCCGGTCTCGGAGATGGCGGCCAGGCTCTGTGCGTCCGGCGATCTGTTCAACCGCCGCGGCCGCAGGCCCTGGGCCAGTGTCAATTTCGTCACCGCCCATGACGGCTTCACCCTGGCCGACACGGTCGCCTACAACGACAAGCACAACGCGGCGAACGGCGAGGACAACCGCGACGGAAATTCCGACAACCGGTCCTGGAACTGCGGCGTGGAAGGCCCGACCGCGGACGCCGAGGTGCTGGCGCTGCGCGAGCGGCAGATGCGCAACATGCTGGCCACGGTGCTGCTGGCGCAGGGCACGCCGATGCTCCTCGCCGGCGATGAGCTCGCCCGCACCCAGCAGGGCAACAACAATGCCTATTGCCAGGACAACGAGATCAGCTGGGTGGACTGGACCGGGCTCGCTTCCTCGGCCGGGCTGCTGCGCTTCGTGCGCCGGCTGACCGGCCTGCGCGCGCGCTACCCGATCCTGCGCCGCAGCCGCTTCATGACCGGCGATTTCAACGAGGCGCTGGGGGTGAAGGACGTCGCCTGGATCAACGCCTCGGGCGCCGAGATGAAGGCCGATGACTGGTCGGATGGGCTGATGCGCTGCTTCGGCATGCTGATGGACGGCCGCGCCCAGGCGACCGGCATCCGCCGCCCCGGCCAGGACGCGACCATGCTGATGATGCTGAACGCCCATCACGACGTGGTGCGCTTCACCCTGCCCGAAGCGGCGAGCGGCAAATCCTGGCGCCTGGTGCTGGACACCAACGTGCCCGATCTGACCGAGCGCATCGAACGCGCCATCGGCGAGGCCTATGAGCTGACCGGGCGCTCGCTGGTGCTGCTCGCGCTGCAGACCTGAACCGGTCGGGGGCGGCGATGATCCCCCGGCGCAGCGCCCTGGGTTCTGGCGGCGGCGCTCACCGGCGATTCGGCCCGGTGCTGCTGGGGCCGGACCGCACCCGCTTTCATCTCTGGGCGCCCGATCTGGTGGCGGCTTGCGGTGCCGGCGGGAACCGGCCGGTGGCGCTGGTGCTGCGCGGGGAGGCGGAGATCCCGATGCGGCCGGCACCGGGCGGCTGGTTCGTCGGGGAGGCCGGGTGCGGCCCCGGCGCGCGCTACCGCTTCCGCATCGGCCCCGACCGGCTGGTGCCCGACCCCGCCGCCCGTGCCCAGGATGGCGACGTGGATGGCTGGAGCGTGGTGGTCGATCCGGCCTCCTACACCTGGTGCCACCAGGACTGGCGCGGCCGGCCCTGGCACGAGACGGTGCTGTACGAGCTGCATCCGGGACTATGTGGCGGCTTCGCGGGCATCGCCGGCGCGCTGCCCCGCCTGGCCGCGCTCGGGATCACGGCGGTGCAGCTGATGCCGGTCGGCGCGTTTGCGGGGCAGCGCAACTGGGGCTATGACGGGGTGCTGCCCTATGCCCCGGATGCCAGCTATGGCAGCCCCGATCAGTTCAAGGCGATGATCGATGCCGCCCACGGCCTCGGGCTGATGGTGTTCCTCGACGTCGTCTATAACCATTTCGGTCCGGCGGGGAATCACCTCGGCGCCTATGCCGGGGCCTTCTTCCGCGAGGATGCCGCGACGCCCTGGGGCGCGGCGATCGATTTCCAGCGCGCGGAGGTCGTCGATTTCTTCATCGGCAGCGCGCTGTGCTGGCTCGGCGAGTATCGCCTGGACGGGCTGCGGCTGGATGCGGCGCAGGCGATCGGCGATGACGCGGTGCTGGCCGCGTTCGCAGCCAGGCTGCGCGCCGCGCTGCCCGAAGGCCGGCATGTCCATCTGGTGCTGGAGCACGAGGGCAATGCCGCATGCCAGCTGCGCCAGGCAGGCCGCCCGGCCGGGGAGGGTGCGGCTTGGTTGGACGCCCAAACGAACGGCCAATGGGACGCCCAATGGAACGATGACCTGCATCACTGCCTGCACGTGCTGCTGACCGGCGAGAGCGCCGCCTATTACCGCGACTATGCCGTGGCGCCCGCCCCGC
>DAICZL010000153.1 GCA_027311165.1 bacterium | reverse complement strand
CCTCTGGCAGGTCCCCTCGGTCAGGTCCCCCCTGGCAGGCGCCGTCGGGTTTCGAACGGCAAAGCCCTTTGGCCGTGCCCTGATCTTGCAGCCTTGGCCTGATCCAGTGCTGTCCGCCCCGCCAGAGAAGGGATCACCCTGCCCGCGCGGATGCCCCCAGCCCCTGCCGCGCGGCGGTCGCCAGCCGGTCCGCCCGCTCGTTCATCGCGTCTCCGGCATGGCCGCGCCCCCAGCGCCATTCCACCTGATGCGGCGCCGCCGCGGCCAGCAGGCGCTGCCACAGATCCATGTTGGCCACCGGATCGCCGGCGGCGTTGCGCCAGTTCCGCCGCACCCAGCCCTGGTGCCAGCGGGTGATCCCGTTGCTCAGATATTCGCTGTCGGTGTGCAGCACCACCCGGCACGGCCGGCGCAGCGTCTCCAGCGCCGCCGCTGCCGCGGTCAGTTCCATCCGGTTGTTGGTGGTGGCCGCCTCGGCGCCCGAGACCTCGCGTTCGGCATCGCGGAAGCGCAGCACCGCCGCCCAGCCGCCGGGGCCGGGATTGGGCTTGCAGCCGCCATCGGTCCAGATCTCCACCCGCTCCGCCGGTTCACAGGCCATAGGCATGGGCATCCTTCGCCGCCTGGTGGAAGCGCAGCCGGCGCAGATAATCCAGCGGGTCCTTGCGGGTGACCAGCGCGCCCGGCGGGGTGTTCAGCCAGTCGAACAGCCGGGTCAGCAGGAAGCGCAGCGCCGCGCCCCGGCACAGCACCGGCAGCGCCGCGCATTCGCTGCCATCCAGCTTGCGTGTCTCGCCATAGCCCGCCAGCAGGGCGCGCGCCTTGGTGACGTTCAGCGACATGTCGGGTTCGAAGCACCAGGCGTTCAGGCAGACCGCGAGGTCGTAGGCCAGGAGGTCGGTCGCAGCGAAGTAGAAATCGATCAGCCCGGACAGCCGGCCGTCCAGGAAGAACACGTTGTCTGGGAACAGGTCGGCATGGATGTGGCCGCGCGGCAGGGCCTGCGGCCAGTCGGCGATCACCTCGGCCAGCGCCGCGTCCAGTTCCTCCGCCAGCCCCGGCCGCACCTCGTCCGCCCGGGCGCGGCAGCGTTCCAGCAGGCCGGGCCAGCCGGCCGGGCCCAGGGTGTTTTCCCGGCACGGCGCGAAATCGCGTCCCGCCAGATGCAGCTGCGCCAGGGCCGCGCCCACCGGGGCGCAATGTTCCTGGCGCACCCGGCGCGGCCACACCCCCGGCAGGAAGGTGGTGATGGCGGCATGCCGCCCGCACAGCAGGCGCAGCGCCGCGCCGTCGGCCCCGCGCACCGGCAGCGGGCAGACGATGCCGCGCGCCGCCAGATGCTCCATCAGCCCCAGGAACCATGGCAGGTCGGCCGGGTCCACCCGTTTCTCGTACAGCGTCAGGATGAAGTCCCCGGTGGTGGTGCGCAGCGAGAAATTGCTGTTCTCCACCCCTTCCGCGATGCCGCGGAAGGCGACCATGCGGCCGATGTCGTATTCGGCGAGGAAGGCGCCCAGCGCCTCGTCCGAGACCTCGGTATAGACCGCCATCAGGCGAGCGGTGCCGGCAGCCTGAAGATCACGTCTTCCTCGGTGACGCGGCATTCCTCGATGGTCAGCGCGAAGCGCTCGGCCAGCCGCGAAAGCAGGCCCTGGACCAGCGTCTCGGGGGCGGAGGCGCCGGCGGTCACGCCCAGCCGGCTCACGCCCTGCAGCAGCGACCAATCGAGCGCGGAGGCATCCGGCAGCAGCACCGCCCGTCCCGCGCCGGCGCGCTCGGCCACCTCGCGCAGGCGCTGACTGTTCGAGGAATTGGCGCTGCCGATCACCAGCACCAGGCCGCAGCCGGCGGCGATGGCCTTCACCGCGGCCTGGCGGTTCTGGGTGGCATAGCAGATGTCCTCGCGCTTCGGTCCCTCGATCGCGGGGAAGCGCGCGCGCAGGATCGCCACGATCTCGGCGGTATCATCGACCGAGAGCGTGGTCTGGGTGATGAACGCCAGCCGCGCGGGATCGGCCGGGGCCACGCGCGCGGCGTCGGCGGCGTTCTCGATCAGTGTCATCGCGCCCGGCGGCAGCTGGCCCATGGTGCCTTCCACTTCCGGATGGCCGGCATGGCCGATAATCAGGATATGGCGCGCGAGCGGCCCGCCGCCGGCATGGTGGCGCTCGGCCTCGCGGTGTACCTTGCTGACCAGCGGGCAGGTGGCATCGAGCGCGGTGAGGCCGCGGGCGCGGGCCTCGGCGGGGACGGATTTGGCGACGCCATGGGCCGAGAACACCACCGGCGCGCCTTCCGGCACCAGGGCGAGGTCTTCGACGAAGACGGCGCCCTGGCGTTCCAGATCGGCGACCACGGTGCGGTTGTGCACGATCTCGTGACGGACATAGACCGGCGGCCGGTAGCGGGCCAGCGCTTCCTCGACCACGCGGATGGCGCGATCGACACCTGCACAGAAGCCCCGCGGGGCGGCGAGCAGCACCGTGAGTGGCGGCCGGACGCTGGGCGTCGGGGAAAGATGCATCGTGCTGTCGCGTCCCGTTGCGGTCGGTTCGTGCCGGGCCGGGGCAGCCCCCGGATCGGCCCTCCCAGGCGAGTTGTTGCCCCCGCCCTGGGGGGGCACTATGCCGCCGCTCGCCGGCCCCGACAACGACTGAGCCGACCTCCCCGCGGAGTTCCAGATGTCCCCAGCCCTTCCGACTATTCGAGAGCTTCAGTTGCCGCCAGCCCGTCAGATGTCCTGTCCCGCACGTCCTGCTCCCCCGATCCCGCCGGCGCGGCCCCGCCATCGCCGACTG
Source organism: bacterium (assembly GCA_027311165.1). GTDB lineage: Bacteria > Pseudomonadota > Alphaproteobacteria > Acetobacterales > Acetobacteraceae > DAICZL01. The sequence goes on along the minus strand of DAICZL010000153.1, from coordinate 8,683 downwards.
GTCCTGCTTGCCCTGCTCGCCGGCCTGTCCGGCTGCGGGCCGATGGACAAATTCGCCCCCGCCTGTCCCCATGTCGCGGTGCTGGGCGATGCCGCCGACCTCACCCGCTACAACGGCCGCGGCCAGGACCTCACGGATATGGTGCTCGATGGCCGCATCACAGGGGTCGGCGGGTCGTGCAAGGCGGGCGAGAAGAACACCACCGTGCTGGCGAGCGTCGCCCCGCATTTCGACCTGCTGCGCGGTCCGGCCGCGCCCGGGCCAACCGCGAAATTCAGCTATTCGGTCTGGGTGCTCGATGGCGATCGTGTGCTCGACCGGCAGAGCTATCCGGTCACGGTCGAGTTCACCCGCAATATCGACAAGCTGTCCCTGCTCGGCGATCCGGTCAATCTGGTGCTGCCGGTCACCCCGGCCAAATCCGCCGCCGCCTATACCGTGTGGTTCGGCTTCGAGCTCACCCCGGACGAGCTCGCGCTGAACCGCCGGCGCGGGCCGCGCTGACCGTGATCTGCCCGGCCATGGCGGCCTTGTGCCGGTGCAGGCAGGGGGCCGGAGCGCCGGGCGGTTCGGCCGGTGATCGAGCCTGCCGCCGCCCCGGATCGCTGCGGGCGGGGCGGTACGGCGTGCGGCTTGCCGTCACGGAACGCCCTGACGTATGTCTTGGCCTGCGGCACAGCGACGGGCGTTGCCCCGATCGTGGGGCCCGGTCCGCCGATGGGCGGCGCTGGGCCGTGCCTGGGAGGGAACGATCGATCGCGGATCGCCAGGCCGGAAACGCTGTCCGGCAAGTGGTTCGGATATGAAAGCCGGAAACGCAGCGCAGAAAGAGGTCGCATGACAGCGGATCACCAGCTTGCCTCCCCGGCCGGCGCCACGGCGCAGGGCCCCCTCGATCAGCTGGCGATCAGCACCATCCGTACGCTGGCCATGGACGCGGTGCAGCAGGCCAATTCCGGCCATCCCGGCACGCCGATGGGCCTGGCCCCGGTCGCCTATGCCGTCTGGCAGGACGCGCTGCGCTATGACCCCGCCGATCCCGCCTGGCCCAACCGCGACCGCTTCGTGCTGTCGGTGGGCCACGCCTCTATGCTTCTGTATGCGCTGCTGCATCTGGCCGGCGTGCAGGGCCCGGACGGGCCGGCGGTCAGCCTCGACGAGATCAAGCGGTTCCGCCAGCTCGACAGCCGCAACCCGGGCCATCCCGAATATCGCCACACGGTCTGGGTGGAGACCACCACCGGCCCGCTCGGCCAGGGCTGCGGCAATTCCGTCGGCATGGCGATGGCCGCCCGCTCCCTCGCCGCCCGCTACAACCGTGACGGCTTTCCGCTGTTCGATTACCGGGTGTTCGTGCTGTGCGGCGATGGCGACATGAACGAGGGGGTGGCGAGCGAGGCCGCCTCCACCGCCGGGCATCTCGGCCTGTCCAACCTGATCTGGATCTACGACAGCAACCGCATCACCATCGAGGGCAGCACCGATCTCGCCTTCACCGAGGATGTCGCCGCCCGGTTCGCCGCCTATGGCTGGGCGGTGCACGATATCGCCGATGCCAATGACCTCTCGGCCGTGGCCAGCGTGCTGGCCGCGGTGCAGCGGGAGACCGACCGGCCGAGCTTCATCCGTGTGCATTCCCATATCGGCTTCGGCGCGCCTCACAAGCAGGACACGCGCGAGGCGCATGGCGAGCCGCTCGGCGAGGCCGAAATCCGTGGCGCCAAGCGCGCTTATGGCTGGCCGGAGGACGCCAAATTCCTGGTCCCGCCGGAGGTGCCGGCGCATTTCGCCGCCGGCATCGGCGCGCGCGGGGCACGGCTGCGCAAGGAGTGGCTGGCGCTGTTGGCCGGCTATCGCGCCGCCCACCCCGATCTCGCCGCTGAACTCGACGCGATGGCCGCGCACGCCCTGCCGGCGGGCTGGGACGCCGATATCCCGGTGTTTCCGGCCGATGCCAAGGGGCTCGCCTCGCGCGATGCCTCGCAGAAGGTGCTGAACGCCGTCGCCCCGCATCTGCCCTGGCTGATCGGCGGGGCGGCCGATCTCGCCCCCTCGACCAAGAGCAACCTCACCTTTCCGGGCGCCGGCAGCTTCCAGGCCGACACGCCGGGCGGGCGCAACCTGCATTTCGGCATCCGCGAACACGCCATGGGCGCGATCGTCAACGGCATGGCGCTGTGCGGGCTGCGCGCCTATGCCTCGGGCTTCCTGATCTTCAGCGACTACATGAAGCCCCCGATCCGGCTGGCGGCGATCATGGAACTGCCGGTGATCTATATCTTCACGCACGATTCCATCGGCGTGGGCGAGGACGGGCCGACCCATCAGCCTATCGAGCAGCTCGCGGCGTTGCGCTCGATCCCCGGCATGGTGACGATCCGCCCCTGCGATGCCAATGAAGTGGCGGAAGCCTGGCGGGTCGCGCTGACCCGCCATGAGGGGCCGACCGCGCTGATCCTGAGCCGCCAGGCGCTGCCGACCATCGACCGCACCCGCTTCGCCCCCGCCGCCGGTCTGGCGCGTGGCGGCTACGTCGTGGCCGACGATCCGGCCGGCCCGCCGCAGGTGATCCTGATCGCCACCGGCAGCGAGGTTTCGCTCGCGATCGGGGCTTTCGAGACGCTGAAGGCCGAGGGCATCCGCGCCCGGGTGGTCTCCCTGCCGTCCTGGGAGTTGTTCGAGGCGCAGCCGGAGGACTATCGCGACGCGGTGCTGCCGCCAACGGTGCCGGGCCGGGTGGCGATCGAACAGGCGGCGACGCTGGGCTGGGATCGCTATGCCGGCCGCCAGGGGGCGATGCTCGGGATGCATGGTTTCGGCGCCTCGGCACCGTTCGCGGCGCTGCAGAAACGCTTCGGATTCACGCCGGAAGCGGTGCTGGAGGCGGCCCGTGCCCAGGCGCGGCGCGCCGGGCGGGGCTAGCCCGGGGGTGAGGAACGGGCGCGGATATCGGGGAAGCAAGCGGGGGTGGGGCCAGGATTGAGCGCGGACCCTTCCCCGGCGGCCGATCGGGACCCGCATCCATCGGAGGGGCATCCTCCCGCGAAAGCGCTCTAAAGCCTCGGCGGGTTCCCCGATGCGAGAGGGTGGACCGGAGCACCCGCACCGGCTTTGGCGAAAACGGCCGAGAGAACTTGCGTTCCCACGACGAAACACGAGCCAGGGAGAGCCAGGATGGACGTCGTGCCGAAGCCGCTCACGCAGGAAGGCGCCAATCCGTTACGGGCGCTGGCGGAGTACGGCCAGTCACCCTGGCTCGATTTCATCCGCAGCAGCTTCACCCTGGACGGCAGCCTGCAACGGCTGGTCGATCAGGACGGGCTGAAGGGCGTCACCTCCAACCCGGCGATCTTCGAGAAGGCGATGGGTTCGGGCGCCGAATACGATGACCGCTTCAAGGCGATCGTCGCCCAGGGTGATCACGACGCCGAGGACATCTACGAGAGCCTGGCGGTGGGCGACATCCAGCAGGCCGCCGATGTGCTGCGCGGGGTGTACGACGCCACCGCGCGCCGCGACGGCTATGTCAGCCTCGAGGTATCGCCCTATCTGGCGATGCAGACCGAGGCCAGCATCGCGGAGGCGCTGCGGCTCTGGGCCTGGGTCGCCCGGCCGAACCTGATGGTGAAAGTGCCCGGCACCGTGGCCGGCGCGCCGGCGATCCGCGCGCTGATCGCCGAGGGGCTGAACATCAACGTCACCCTGCTGTTCTCCCAGGCGGCCTATGAGGCGGTGGCCGAGGCGTATCTGGCCGGGCTGGAGGACCGTCTGGCCAAGGGCCAGGACATCTCCGGCATCGCCAGCGTGGCGAGCTTCTTCGTCAGCCGCATCGATACCGTGATCGACGCCGCGATCGACCGCCGCCTGCCCGCCGCTCCGCAGGCGGAGGCGGCGGCGCTGAAATCGGTGCGCGGCAAGGTCGCGATCGCCAACGCCAAGCTCGCCTACCAGCACTATCTCAAGCTGATCGCGAGCCCGCGCTGGCAGAAGCTCGCGGCCGCCGGGGCGATGCCGCAGCGGCTGCTCTGGGCCAGCACCGGCACCAAGGACCCGTCCTACAGTGACGTGCTGTATGTCGAGGAACTGATCGGCGCGGACACGGTCAACACCATGCCGCCGGCGACCCTCGATGCGTTCCGCGACCACGGCAGGCCGCGCGCCTCGCTGACCGAAGACCTGGCGGGGGCGGAGCGCGTGCTGGCGGAGGCGGCTCGGCTGGGGCTCGATCTGCCCGGGGTGACGGTGCGGCTGGTCGAGGACGGGGTGCGCCAATTTGCCGATGCCGCCGACAAGCTGCTGGGCACGGTCGCGGCCAAGCGCAACGCCATGCTGGGCAGCAAGCTCGCCGGCATCACCGACAAGCTGCCGGATGCGCTCGACAAGGCGGTGAAGGACAGGCTGGAGGACTGGCGCGCGGGTGGCAAGGTGCGCCGGCTGTGGGCGGGAGATGCCAGCCTGTGGACCGATGGGCCGGAAGCGAAATGGCTGGGCTGGCTGCGGATCGTCGATGACCGGATCGCCGATCTGGAGGCGCTGGTGGCCTTCCAGAACGAGGTGAAGGCGGCCGGCTTCCGCCACGTGCTGCTGCTGGGCATGGGCGGTTCCAGCCTGGGACCGGAGGTGCTGGCCAAGACCTTCGGCGCCCGCGGCGGCTTCCCCGAATTGCTGGTGCTGGACAGCACCGATCCGCAGCAGGTGGCATCCTTCGCGGCCCGCATCGATTTCGCCCGCACCCTGGTGATCGTCTCGTCCAAATCGGGCAGCACGCTCGAGCCCAACATCCTGAAGGCGTATTTCTTCGACCGGATGCGCCAGGCGGTGGGGGCGGACCAGGCGGGCAGGCATTTCGTAGCGGTGACCGACCCTGGCTCCAACATGCAGAAGGTCGCCGAGCGCGACGGATTCCGCCATATCTTTCTGGGCGATCCCTCGATCGGCGGGCGGTACTCGGTGCTGTCGAATTTCGGCGTGGTGCCGGCCGCGGCGATGGGGATCGATCTCGCGCAGTTCCTGCACGCGGTGCGGCTGATGGTGCATGCCTGCGCCGCCAACACCCCGCCCGCGTCCAATCCCGGCGTGCTGCTGGGGGTCGTCATGGGCGTCGCCGGGCTGCATGGCCGCGACAAGCTCACCATCATCGCCTCGCCCGGCATCGCCGACATGGGCGCCTGGCTGGAGCAGCTGGTTGCGGAATCGACCGGCAAGCTCGGCAAGGGGCTGGTGCCGGTGGACAACGAGACGCTGGGGCCGCCTTCAGTCTATGGCGCGGACCGGCTGTTCGCCTATCTGCGCCTGGCCGACCAGCCCGATCCGGCGCAGGACGCCGCGGTGGAGGCGCTGGAGCGGGCCGGCCAGCCGGTGGTGCGGATCAGCCTGTCGGGGCATCTGCAGATCGCCCAGGAATTCTTCCGCTGGGAGATCGCGACCGCGGTTGCCGGCAGCATCCTCGGGATCGATCCGTTCGACCAGCCGGATGTCGAGGCCAGCAAGATCAAGACCCGCGAACTGACCGATGCCTATACCGCGACCGGCAGCCTGCCGCCCGAGACGCCGTTCCTGACCGAGGATGGCATCGCGCTGTTCGCCGATCCCGCCAATACCGCCGCGCTGGCCCCGGCGGGTGGGCTCGACAAGGTGGTGAGGGCGCATCTCGACCGGCTGCAGGCCGGCGACTACGTCGCACTGCTCGCCTATATCGCCCGCACCGACGCCCATATCGCCACCTTGCAGCAGTGGCGCCTGGCGATCCGCGACCGTCGCCACGTGGCCAGCGTGGCGGAATTCGGGCCGCGCTTCCTGCATTCCACCGGCCAGGCCTACAAGGGCGGACCCAATAGCGGGGTGTTCCTGCAGATCACCGCCGAGGATGTCGCCGACCTCGCGGTACCGGGGGAGCGCTACAGCTTCGGCGTGGTGAAGGCGGCGCAGGCGCGGGGCGATTTCGACGTGCTGGCCGAACGCGGGCGGCGGGCGCTGCGGGCGCATGTCACCGGCGATCTCGCCGCCGGCCTGGCGCGGCTGGCCCTGGCGATCGAGCGGGCGCTCGGCTAGGGAGGCGATATGTCCGCCGGAAGGAAGGCCAGGGCTTCGCCCTGGACCCACCAAAGGCGATGTCTTTGGAGACCGTTAGTTCAGGTAACTCGGGTTCAGGGAGCTCGGGTCCTTGGTGTGTCTCAATCGGCCATTGGGGTGAAACCCCTGGGGGCCACTGGGGTGAAACCCCTGGGGGTCATTGGGGTGGAACCCCTGGCCCTGACTGTGATTTGCTGAAGCGTCGGAACGGGAGCCCCGGATGGACATCGGCGTCATCGGCCTAGGCCGGATGGGCGGCAATATCAGCCTGCGCCTCATGCGTGGCGGGCATCGCTGCGTCGTCTACGACCGCAGCGACAAGGCGGTGGCCGACCTCGCGGCGAAAGGCGCCACCGCCGCATCGGGCCTGGCCGATCTGGTGGCCAGACTGCCGGCGCCGCGTACGGTGTGGGTGATGCTGCCCGCCGGCGCCATCACCGAAGCCACCGTGACCGAACTCGGCACGCTGCTCGGCAAGGACGACATCGTCATCGACGGCGGCAACAGCTTCTACAAGGACGACATCCGCCGCGCCAAGGCGCTGGCCGCGCAGGGCATCCACTATGTGGATGTGGGAACCTCGGGCGGCGTCTGGGGGCTCGAACGCGGCTATTGCATGATGATTGGCGGGGCAAAGGACGCGCTGGCTCGGATCGACCCCATCCTGGCGACGCTCGCCCCCGGCATCGGCACCATCCCGCGCACACCCGGCCGCGACGGGCGCGACCCGCGCGCCGAGCAGGGCTATCTGCATTGCGGACCGGCGGGATCCGGGCATTTCGTCAAGATGGTGCATAACGGCATCGAATACGGGATGATGGAGGCCTATGCCGAGGGCTTCGACATCCTGAAGAACAAGGCTTCCGACGCGCTGCCGGAAGATCAGCGCTTCACCCTGGACATGGCGGATATCGCCGAGGTGTGGCGGCGCGGAAGCGTGATCTCGTCCTGGCTGCTCGACCTCACCGCCGCGGCGCTGGCCGAGAACGAGAGCCTGTCCAATTACAGCGGCGAGGTCGCCGATAGCGGCGAGGGGCGCTGGACCATCGAGGCGGCGATCGAGGAGGCGGTGCCGACGCCGGTGCTGTCCACCGCGCTGTTCACCCGCTTCCGCTCGCGTGAGGGGCATACCTTCGCCGAGAAGCTGCTCTCGGCGATGCGCTTCAAGTTCGGTGGCCATGTCGCGCAGGGCCACGGAAGCTGAGCCGGTGAATCTCGCCGCGAAGCCGCCGGTGGCGCCGGCCTGCGCCTTCGTCATCCTGGGCGCCGGCGGCGATCTCACCAAGCGGCTGCTGGTGCCGGCGCTGTACAACCTGGAGCTGGCCGGGCTGCTGGACGAGCGCTTCGAGGTACTGGGCATCGACCGGCTGACCGGCGATGACCACTGGTTCCGCGGCGAGCTTCTGGAGATGCTCCGCGCCTTCGTCGCCGAGCGCGGCGGCGGCACCGCGCCGGCCTCGGTGGACGATGCGTGCTGGGATGGCCTGGCGCAGCGGCTGCACTATCATTCGGGGGATTTCGCCGATCCGGCGACGTTCCAGGCGCTGGTGGCCGCGCTCGGCACGCGCAGCGCGATCTTCTACCTGGCGACCGCCGCCCGCTTCTTCGGCCCGCTGGTCGATCAACTGGGCGAAGCTAAGCTGCTGGCCGAGCCGGAGGGCGGTTTCCGCCGGGTGGTGATCGAGAAGCCCTTCGGCACTGATCTCGCCTCCGCCGAGCAGCTGAACGCGCGCATCCTGCGTCACGTGGGCGAGCGCCAGATCTATCGGATCGATCACTATCTGGGCAAGGAGACGGTGCAGAACATCATGGCGCTGCGCTTCTCCAACGGCATCTTCGAACCGCTCTGGCAGCGCGACCATATCGACCACGTGCAGATCACGGTGGCCGAGACGGTGGGCGTGGGCACGAGGGGCGCGTTCTACGAGGCGACCGGCGCGGTGCGCGACATGGTGCCCAACCATGTCATGCAGCTGCTGGCGATGACCGCGATGGAGGCGCCCAATTCCTTCGATGCCGACGCGGTGCGGGCGGAAAAGGCCAAGGCGGTGCAGGCGATCCAGCCGCTGTCGTCTGAGCAGGCGCGGCTGAATGTGGTGCGCGGCCAGTACCGCCCCGGCGCCCTGGATGGCGCGGCGGTGCCGGGCTACCGCCAGGAGCACGGCGTCGATCCGGCATCGGAAACCGAGACCTACATCGCCATGAAGTTCGCCATCGACAACTGGCGCTGGGCGGGCGTGCCGTTCTACCTGCGCACCGGCAAGCGGCTGGCGGCGCGGCGGACGGAGATCGCGATCCAGTTCAAGCCGGCGCCGTTCGCCCTGTTCCGTGACACGCCGGTCGACTTGCTGGCGCCCAACCGGATGGTGCTGCACATCCAGCCGAGCGAGGGCGTCAGCCTGCAGTTCAGCGCCAAGGTGCCGGGCCCGAAAGTACGGCTGGGCGCGGTGACCATGAAGTTCGACTACGCCGACCATTTCCATGTCGGCCCCAGCACCGGCTACGAGACGCTGCTGTACGACTGCATGGCGGGTGATGCCACGCTGTTCCAGCGCGCCGACAATATCTAGGCCGGCTGGGCGGCGGTGCAGCCGGTGCTGGATGCCGCCGC
>DAICZL010000151.1 GCA_027311165.1 bacterium | reverse complement strand
CAGATACGCCGCCCGCACCTGCGCATTGCCCCACAGCTCCTCGGGCCGGCCAGAGACCAGCACCAGCCCGGTCTCCAGCACATACGCCCGGTCGGCCACGGACAGCGCCACATGCGCGTTCTGCTCCACCAGCAGCACCGTCGTGCCGCGGGCGCGGATATCGGCGATCAGCCGGAACACCTGCTGCACGATCAGCGGCGCCAGGCCCAGAGACGGCTCGTCCAGCAGCAGCAGCCGCGGCTTGGCCATCAGCCCGCGAGCCACCGCCACCATCTGCAACTGCCCGCCCGAAAGGGTCCAGCCCAGCGCGTGCTGCAGGCGGATCAGGTCGGGAAACAGGTCCAGCGTCTCGTCCACCTCGCGCTCCAGCACGCGCCGCCCCACCCCGCGCCGGTTCGATCCGCCCAGCAGGATGTTGTCGCGCACCGTCAGCCCCGGAAAAACCCGCCGGCCTTCGGGCACATGGGCGATGCCCAGGCGCACCACCTCCTCGGGGGTCAGGCCGGTCAGCGACTGGCCGGCCAGGGTGATCTGCCCTTTCACGAACGGCACCAGGCCGGAAATGGCGCGCAGGGTGGTGGTCTTGCCGGCGCCGTTGGCACCCAGCAGGGCCACGATCTCGCCCTCGGCCACTTCGATATCCAGCCCCTTCAGCACCACGCCCACGGCATACCCCGCGACCAGGCCGCTCAGTTCAAGCAGCTTCATCGGTGCGCGGCTCCCCCAGATAGGCGGCGATCACGTCGGGGTGGTCCAGCACCGACCGGGGATCGCCATCAGCGATGCGCTTGCCGAAATTCAGCACCGTGATGTGATCGGCGACACTCTCCACCAGGTTCATGTCGTGGTCGATGATCAGGATGGTCAGGCCATGACCCTTCAGCCGGCGCAGCAGCGCGCCAAGCTCCTGCTTCTCGGTGGAATTCAGCCCCGCCGCCGGTTCGTCCAGCAGCAGCATCTGCGGGCTGCCGGCCAGCGCCCGGGCGATCTCCACATAGCGTTGATGGCCATAGGACAGGGTGCCCACCGGCCGCTTCGCATCCGCCCGCAGCCCCATGAAATCGAGCGCCGCCAGCGCCCGGTTCACCACCTCGTTTGGCTGTTCGGCGATGTCGTTGCCGGGGCGTTCGGCGCCCACCATCACGTTCTCCAGCACCGTCATGCCCCGGAACACGCGGATGTTCTGGAACGTGCGCGCCAGGCCAAGCCGGGTGCGCTGATGCGGCGCCAGATGGGTGATGTCGGTGCCAAGAAAGCGGATGGTCCCGGCGGTCGGCCGATACAGACCGGTCACGACATTGACGAAGGTGCTCTTGCCCGATCCGTTGGGCCCGATCAGCGCATGCAGACTGCCCCGGCGGACCGCGAAATCCACCCCGTCCAGCGCCCGCAGCCCGCCGAAATGCTTGGCGAGGCCGGTGATCTCCAGCACCCTTTCCTCGGTGACCTCGCCGCTGCGGCCCAGCAGCGGCAGCGGTGCCACACGCCGATCGTCCACAGCGGTGGCGCGGCGCAACCGGTTGGTCACCAGGCCCCACAGCCCGTCGGGCAGGAACACCATGATCAGGATCACCGCCCCGCCATAGACGGCCAGATACACCTGCCGCAGGAAGCGCAGCCATTCCGGCAGCACGATCAAGAGACCGGTGCCCAGCAGCGCCCCGAACGGGGATTGCACGCCGCCCAGCAGCGCCATGGTCAGCAGCACGATGGATTCGCCGAAGCCGAACTGGTCGGGGCTGATATAGGAGAAGGCGCCGGCGAACAGGCCGCCGCCGATGCCGCCCAGCACCGCACTGATACCGAAGGCGATTACCTTGGTGCGGAAGATGTTGATCCCGCAGGTGCTGGCGGCGAGTTCGTTGTCCCGCACCGACTGCATCGCCCGGCCCAGCCGGCTGGTCTTCAGACCCCAGACATAGAAAGTGACCAGCACCAGCGCCACGCCGCACAGGCCGAGATAGGGCCGCCCGCCGGCCAGGCTGATGCCGAACAGCGCCGCCCTGGGAATGCCCGACACGCCATCCGGCCCGTGGGTCAGGCCGATCCAGTTGGTCAGGACCTGGGTGAGGATCTGCTGGAAGCTGATCGTCACCATCGCCAGGTAGTGCCCGCCCAGGCGCAGACTGGCCACCCCCAGCAGCAGCCCCAGCGCCCCTGCCAGCCCGACGCCGACCGCCAGCGCGGCGAAGAAC
>DAICZL010000147.1 GCA_027311165.1 bacterium | reverse complement strand
CGCGCCGACAGCCGCCGGCGCGGTCTTCTTGGGCCGGTAATGGGCGATCAGCCGGTCGGCGGTGACCGTCACGTTGCCCCGCTTGGCGCGGGCATTGCCGCGGGCGATCACCACCTGCTCGTTCTGCCGCCATTCGATCCCGTCCGAGGCCGTCACCTCGATCGGCCCGCCCTGGGTGAGATCGATCTGCTGGGCTCGCGCCGGGCCCGCAGCGAGCACACCCAGCAGGGCCATCCCGGCGGCCGGAACGGCGCGGCCGGGCCGCAGCGGCATCAGGGAGGCACCCAAGCGGGGCGGGGCGGGGCGGTTCACGGCGTATGCCCGTTCATCACCAGACGGGCCGGCCCGGCGAACTGGATCACCTCGCCGCGATCGGTCAGGGTGAAGCCGCTGGCGGCATCGAGGGTGCCGAACGGCCCCTCGGCATGGACATACTCGTTGCCCGCCGCCGCCGCCTGGTGGAGGTCGATCGAGGCGCTCTCGGTATGCAGCGTGGTGCCGTCGTCGCGATACAGCGTGACGGCGTGGGACAGATCGAGCTGGCCGGCGTGCTGCATGTACACGCCGTTCTTCGACTCGCCATAGAGCCAGGTGCCGTTCTCCATGCTGACATCGCCCTTGGGCGCGGTCAGGTCCACCCGCTCGGGCCCCTGCTGCTGGGCGATCGCGGCGGTGACGGTGAAGGGCCGGCCGCGCTCGTCGATGCCGCGATAGCGGGCATCGGTCAGCCTGGTGCCCTCGACCTCGGCCGCCAGCCGGCGGAAGGCGATGCGGCCCTGTTCCTTGGCCCGGTCGAGCTCCGGCCACATCGCCACGCTGGTCAGCAGCGCCAGTGCCAGCAGCGGCAGCAGCCGCTTGGTCCAGTTCACCAGCCAGCGCCGGCGGGCCAGCCCGCCGGGGGAGATCACCGCACGGGCCCGACCGGGGCCGTTGTTCAGCAGGCTGCCGGCCATGCCGCGCACGGCCGGCGCGTTGACGCCTGCCAGCCCGGACTTGGGGTTGCTCGGCAGTCTGGCGAGGCTCATGCCACGCCCGCCCGCAGCAGATCGTGGACATGCAGGATGCCGATCGGCACGCCGGCCTCGCCCACCACGAACAGGCTGGTGATCGGGCGTTCATGCGCGTTCATCGCGTGCAGCGCCTCGGCGGCCAGCGCGTCGGGACCGATGGTGCGCGGCGCGGCGGTCATCAGGCCGCCGACCTGCCGGCTCAGCAGGTCCGGCCCCATGGCGCGGCGCAGATCGCCGTCGGTGAGGATACCGATCAGCCGCCCGGCACCGTCCACCACGCCCAGGCAGCCGAAGCGCTTCTCGGTCATCACCAGCAGCGCCTCATGCATCGGCGTCTCGGGGCGGGCGAGCGGCAAAGCCGGGCCGTCATGCATCAGTTCGCGCACCCGCCGCAGCCGGGCGCCCAGCCGGCCGCCGGGATGGAAGGCGCGGAAATCGGTCGCGGTGAAGCCCCGCCTGGTGAGCAGCGCCACCGCGAGCGCATCTCCGAGCGCCATCTGCAGCGTGGTGCTGGTGGTGGGCGCGAGCCCCATCGGGCAGGCTTCCGGCGCCGCCGGCAGCGAAAGCACCAGATCGGCGGCCCCGGCCAGCGCCGACTCGGCGCGCGCGGTCACCGCGATCAGCGGCAGGCCGAAGCGGCGGGTATGGGCGATCAGATCGGCAAGCTCGGCGGTCTCACCGGAATTGGACAAAGCCAGCACGCCATCGCCGGGCAGGATCATGCCCAGATCCCCGTGCGAAGCCTCGGCCGGATGCACGAACAGCGCCGGCGTGCCGGTGGAGGCGAGGGTGGCGGCGATCTTGCGCCCGACATGGCCGGACTTGCCCATCCCCGAGACCACCACCCGGCCGGACAGCGCGCCCAGGATGGCGACGGCGCGGCTGAACCGCTCGTCGAGCGCGGCGGCGAGCGCCCGCAGCCCCGCCGCCTCGGTCGCCAGCACGCCCCGCGCCACCGACAGGTCATCGCCCACCGGGGCCAGCGCACCGGTCCGGACAGGGTCTGACGCGACCGATTGGGCGTTGGCAGCACGGGTCATAGGGATGATCTGGCTCCGATGGGCATCGCCATACTCTCTTTGTATGGGCACCGCGACCCACCGGGTCAACCACGGGGTTCATTCTTCGTCTTAACTCGCCAAAAATCATGCCAGTTTTCCGCGGTCGCGAGTCATGCACGGAACACGGCCCTGTCGTGCCTGCGCCGGATCCGCCCTGCCGAGTCGCAGCCGGCCCCGGCCCGCGCCCGCCGGCGCGTCGTCCGCAGCGACGGCGGGAACGAAGGCCTCGTGCCCGGGTTGAGACTGCAAATCCCGATCCCGCCGGTCCACTGCCTCCGGTCAGGATCGGTTCGCGCAGGGCCCCTGGCGCTGCGAACCGGAGGGCGGCTGCCCTCCGGTTCGGACCACGAGGGGATCGCGCGGCGATACCCGGAAACGCAGGATCGAGATTCGGCACGCGCCTTCTCGACAAGCAAGGGACGAGAATACAGTCATGACAACCAAATCGAAGACCGCCGAACATCACACGATGGCGGCGACCCACCACGAGACGGCCGCGAAGCATCACCAGGCAGCGGCGAAATCCCTGGATGCGGGACACCACGAGACGGCCGCCCATCACGCCCAGGTGGCGCAGGGCCACATGGAGCACGCCCACGACCACGCCGCCGAGGCCAGCAAGCAGCACGCCGACCAGCACGGCGGCGGTGCGAAGAAAGCCTGAGCCGGACGGAATGGCAGGCGCCGCTCGCAAGAGCGGCGCCTGGCTTCGCCGGCGACCCCGGCGTATCAGTCCCCGGCGTATCAGTCCCCGGCGCGGCAGTCTCCGGCGCTGGCCGAACTCAGTCCAATGTCACCAGGCACGCCCGCAGATACTGCTCCGCCTCCGCCTCCGCTGCCGCCTGGGTGGCACCCACCGCGATGACATAGCCGATACGGTCGCCGTTGCTCAGCGGCGGACGGACCTCATCGCCGGCGGATTTGAACAGCACCACGCGGCGGATCTCCGGGCCCGGCCGCTCGGGCAGATCGATCGCCGCCAGCCGCCCCGGCCGGTCGGCCGCGAGCCAGCGTATGGCGCTGAAGCACGATGGCGCCGGCGCGGCGAGCCCGGTCACCTCCCGCCCCAGATGCAGGTCGATCAGGTCGAGATAGACCGATCGTCCGAGCGCGTAGCCCATCTGGTGGGGGATCTGCGCGCTGACCAGGCGGGGATTGACCTCGACCAGATGGGGACCGTCGGCGGCCAGGATCATCTCGATATGGCAGGCGCCGAAATCGAAGCCGATCGCATCGAGGATCTCGAACGCATAGGCGGCGATCGCCCCGCTGTCGTGGTTCACGCTGGGAAAGCAGCTGCCGCGAAACGCGAAGGAGGGGGGCGGGAACAGCAGCTTGTCGTTGATGCCGAGCACCACGCGGCCGCCTTCGCCCACGAAGACATCGCAGCCGATCATCGGGCCCCGCACATAGCGCTCGACCGCGAACCGGCCGCTGGCCCGCACCCCCAGGCCGTAATCGGCGGGTTCGCGGCCCGGCCGCGCCAGCGCGCCCGCCAGGGCGGTCAGATCGGCCTGATCGAACAGCACGCTGACATTCTGCGAGGCGTAGCCGTCCACCGGCTTGACCAGGGCCGGAAAGCCGATCGCGGCGACGGCGGCGGCCAGTTCCTCCGCGGTCTCGGCCAGGGCGAAATCGGGCTGGCGCACGCCGTGCCGGGCGAGGGTCTGGCGCAGCCGGAACTTGTCGCGCGTCAGGCTGGCTGTGGCCGGGTCGAGGAACCGCAATCCCAGTGCCCGGGCCAGCCGCGCCGCGGCCACGATGCGGATATCGAGGATGCACAGCACGGCATCGAACGGGGTTTCGGCATGCAGGGCGAGGGCCCGCCGTTCCAGCGCCTCCGGGCCGAAGGGCCGCACCTCCACCACCTGCTTCGCCAGGCGGAGGCTGGCGCGGGTCGGCTCGCCCTGGCTTTCGTACTGGGCCAGATCGCCGGTGAAGAAGCTCACCTGGTGGCCGGCGGCCACGGCATCCTCGAGGAGGGTGAAATCATTCCCCCCCGGCGCCTCCAGCAGCAGCAGATGCGCCATCAGCCGGCCGCCTGCGGAAGGGTCTCGGCAAGGCGGAAGCCGATGGCGTAGGTCGCCGAGCGGGGATTATGGCCATGCCGGCGGCGGGTGCGCGCAAGGTCGCGGAAGCGGGCGAAACAGCCGCCGCGCGCCACCCGGTAGCGGCCTGAGATCCGCGCCAGATGGTCGTGGACGGCGGTGCCGCCGGGATAGGCGGCGTAGTCCTCGGCGACATATTCCTCGACATTGCCGGCCATGTCAGCGGCGCCGAAGACGGTGTTGCCGGTGACGAAGACGCCGACGGCGCTGGTCTGGAACAGGCCGGTCTCGGCGGTGTTGGCGCGGTCGGCGTCGAACTCCGGCCCCCAGGGGAATTCCAGCCCGGCGGGTCCGGCGGCGGCATATTCCCACTCCGCCTCGCGCGGCAGGCGAAACCCCCGCCCGGTGCTGCGCGCGAGCCACGCCGCATACGCCTCGGCCGCTTCCGGGCTGACCGTATGGACGGGGTGGTTGGCCCGCTCCGCCGGGTAGCGGCGGAACCCCCAGCCCGACGGCAGGTCGGGGGATCCGGTGGCGATCAGGAAGTCTCGGAATTCCTGGTTGGTGACCGGATATTTGCCGATCGCATAGGGCGCGAGGGTCACCGCGTGGCGCGGACATTCCTTGGCGATCCAGGCGGGTTCGAGGCCGAGTTGGGGATAGCGCGCGAGCACCAGGTCGAGCGCCGGCCAGGGCAGGCCGATCTCGACACGTCCGCCCGGGATCGCCACCATCTCGGGGTGGGTGGTGCGGATGCGGGGATCGCCCAGCAGCGCCAGCAGGTCCCCGGCGGCCAGCCGGTTGGCCAGTGGCTGGCGGGGATCCTCGCAGAGCGCGGCGAGGGAGGCTTCATCGCGACCGCGCAGCCGCCGCCAGGCCGCGCGCCGCGCCTCGCCGAGCCGGTCGGGCAGGTAGTGATCCGGCAGCCCCAGGCGCTCGCGGTCGGTCATGTCGCCGCAGAGCCCGCCGGGGAAGCTCGGCCAGTGCCACTGCCCGAGCCGGGCTTGTGCCGGCAGCTCAGACAGGGACATGCGCGTGCCGATCCGTCCCCTCCGGCGCGCCGGCGCCGGCCAGGGTCGTGGCCAGCTCCAGAAACCCCGCCAGGATCGCGTCGATCCGGGCGGCGAAGCCGGGCTCGAAGCGGAAGCCCCGGCCGGTCGTCCACGGCGCGGCGTCCGAGACGCAAATCGGCTCGGCGTCGGAGGCCCACAGCTCGGCGTCCGAGACACAGATCTGCTCGGCCGCGACCAGGCAGCCCAGATAGCCGAAGATCGCCCGTGCATCGCGCAGGCCGAGGATCCCGCCGGTCCAGCCGGTGGAGGCGCTGGCGAGCAGCAGCGGCTTGCCCCGGAATGCGCCCTGCCCGGCACAGGCGGGATCGATCCGCGCCAGCCGCGAGATCCAGTCGACGGTGTTCTTCAGGAAGGGCGACACGTGGCCGTTATATTCGGGCGAGGCCACGATGATCCCATCGGCGCCGGCGACGCGCTGATGCAGGCGCCGCACCTGGTCGAGCACCGCGGGATCGGCTTCGAGGTCCTGGTTGAACAGCGGCAGCCCGACCTGCTCGGCGGCGAGGAGATCCACCCGGCAGCGCGAGGCTATCCGGCCGGCAATATGCTCGATCAGGCGGCGCTGGTGGGAGTGCCGCCGCAGGCTCGCGGGGAACAGCAGCAGCCGGGGCAGGCGCGTGGGGTCAGGCGATGTCATGCAGGCTCCCGTCATAGGAACTGGCCAGGAAGCAGCGCCGGCCCGGGTCGTAGGCGATCGAGGAGATCCCCGCCTGGGTCGGCCGGGCGAAGGACACCCAGCTTCGGGTCGCCAGGTCGAAGCCGGCGAGGGTGCCGGTGTAGGCGCCGGTCATCAGCCGCGTGCGGTCGTCGCTGGAGGCGATGCATTTCACCGAATTGGGATGCGGGGTCGGGTAGGCCTCCTCGCGCCCGTCCGCCCACAGCCGCAGCATCCGGTCGCGGCCGACGCTCGCGAAGCCGGTGGGGCCGGCGCGGCAGCAGCCATTGGCGATACGCTCATGCGCGTTGCGGACCAGGCGGGAGAGGCGGAGCGCTTCGATATCGACCCAGGCGATGTCGGTCGAGGCGCAGACCGAGAAGATCTGGTCCTCGCTGGCCACCAGGCCCTTGATGGCGTTGTCGTGGAGCTTGAGGGTGGCGATCAGGCGCGGGGCGTCCTCGAGCACGAATACCAGCGCTTCGCCGGTATAGCTGCCGATCACCAGATGCGGCTGCCCCGCCCGCTGGAACGCAGCGCCGCAATTCAGCGGCGAATGGTGCTGGTGGAGCAGCTCCCCGGTCTGCGCGTCGAAGAGCTGGCCGAGCTGGCCGCCGGTGAACAGCCGGGCGCCGGCCGGCAGCAGGAAATTGCACAGGCTGCCCAGCCGGGTCGCCGGCGCGCCGTCTCGCAGCAGGATTCCGGCATCGCCGATCGCAAAGCGCGTGCCCGCAACCACGGCGACCGCGTTCAGCCCCGGGCCGGGCTGGATGGCGCCGGCGTCCCACACGCCGGCATCCCACAGGCCGGAGGCCCAGTCATAGACGCAGCAGCGCGCGCCGAAGCTGCCGACCGCGACCCGCGAGCCCCCGATCAGCGCCGCCGCCCGCGCCCAGGCGATCACCGGCAGCTCGGTCCGGGCGAGCAGCGTGATCGGCGATCCGTCGCGCAGGGACCAGACGGCCAGCGTGCGGTCATAGCTGAGCGTGACCAGGATGGCGGCGGCCTGATCGAACACCAGCTTCTTGATCCCGGCGCGATGGGCCTGGGTGAAGGATATCGCACCGCCGACGATCATCGCGATGCGGCCCTGATCGTCGCCGGCGATGATGCGGCCGGCGCCGTCGATCGCCAGCGTGTCGGTGCGGACATCGATCCGGTTGCAGCGGAGTTCCCGCCCCGTGGCGGCATCCCATTCCCGCACCGTGCCATCGACCCCCGATGACACCAGCCGGGTGCCGTCGCGCGACCACGCCACCGCCAGGATGTTGCCCTGATGTCCCGACAGCACCTGCAGGCAGTGCCCGGCGGTATCGAAGATGCGGATCCGGCGGTCGAGGGCGCAGGTCGCCACCCTGGCGTCGTCGGGCGAGAACACCGCCATGTCCACGTCATCGTCGTGGCCGGCCAGGACGGCCTTCAGGCGCAGCGACGGCACTTCCCACAGCCGGGCCGAATAGTCGCTGCTGGCGCTGGCGAGCAGGGTGCCGCCGGCGCTGAAGGCGCAATCATTGACCAGGTGGTCGTGCAGGCCGCGGGCGAGCGCGCGCCCGGTGGCGCCATCCCACAGGATCAGCCGGTTGTCGTAGCCGGCGGTCGCGATATAGCGGTCCGTCGCGGCGATGCCGGCGATCGGTCCCTGGTGATTCATTTTTTGAATCCACGCAACGTTGAAGGCGGTCAGTGTCGGGCCGGTGCGGGGCAGTCGGAGCTCAGCAGACGGCAGGCAGACAGGCCCCGAATTCGCGCCCGACCGGAGGCCGCGATGCCTGATCCCGTGGTCCGATGGCCGGCTTCGGCAGCGGCGCGTCCGGCCCCGCTTGCGGTGCCGGCTGCGGTCAGGCCTTCACGTTGAGCAGGGTGCCGCGGCTACCCGACGCCATCAGCGCCTCGGCCGCGCCACTCGATGCCTGTGCCTGTGCCTGTGCCTGTGCCT
>DAICZL010000143.1 GCA_027311165.1 bacterium | reverse complement strand
GCATTTCAGCAGCACCGACTTGCCCGACCCCGATCCGCCGATCACCACCAGCGAGGTGCCAGGGGCGACGTCCAGATCGATGCCGTCCAGCACCTGCTTGTCGCCGAAGGATTTGCGCAGCCCGCGCAGCCGCAGCCGCGGCACCGGTGCCGTGGCCGCGCTCATCGGGCGAAGAACAGCACGGTCAGCACGTAATCGAAGGCGAGGATCAGGATCGAGGCGGCGACCACCGCGCCGGTGGTGGCCGCCCCCACGCCCTGCGCCCCGCCGCGGCTGTGATAGCCCTGGTAGCAGCCCAGCAGCGCGATCACGAAGCCGAACACGGCGGCCTTCACCAGACCCGAGACCACGTCCATGGTCTGCACGAAATCCATCGTGCGCTGCAGATAGGCGGCCGAATTGAACCCGAGTTTCAGCGTGGCGATCAGATAGCCGCCCAGCACCCCCAGGATATCGGCCACCACCACCAGCAGCGGCAGCGACAGGATCCCGGCCAGCAGCCGCGGCGCCACCAGATATTTCATCGGGTTGGTGGACAGGGTGGACAGCGCGTCGATCTGGTCGGTGACCCGCATCGTGCCGAGCTCGGCGGCCATCGCAGCCCCCACCCGCCCGGCCACCATCAGCCCGGCCAGCACCGGGCCCAGTTCGCGCACCACGGACAGCACGACGACATTGGCCACCGCCCCCTCGGCCGAGAACCGGGCAAAGCCGGTATAGGATTGCAGGGCCAGCACCATGCCGGTGAACACCGCGGTCAGCGCCACCACCGGCAGGCTGAAATAGGCCATGTCGACGAAGGCGCGCAGGAACATCCGCCCGTAGAAGGGCGGGCGGACCAGATGCGACAGCCCGGCGAGCGCGAACAGGGCGACCGCCCCGGTCAGCCGGCACGCGCCGATCAGGCCCCGGCCGAGCCCGGCCAGACTGTCCAGGATCAGGCTCACGCCCCGCGATAGAGCCGTTGGAAGCGTCGGCCGAGCGAGGTCAGGACTTCATAGCCGTTGGTGCCCGCCTCCGCCGCCACCGCATCGGGCGTGCAGGACGGGCCGATCAGCTCCAGCCGGTCACCGGCAGAAATGCCGGGATGGTCAGTCACATCGTAGGTGGTGAGGTCCATGGACACACGCCCTACCAGCGGGACGGGCCTGCCGTCAAAGACCGCCCCGCCGCGGTTGGACAGGGACCGGTGCCAGCCATCGGCATAGCCGATGCCGGCGGTGGCGATGCGGGACGGCCTTTTGGCGCGCCAGGTGGCGTTATAGCCCACGCCCTCGCCTTCCGGTACGTCGCGGATCTGCAGCACCCGTGCCCACAGACGGACCACCGGGCGCATCGGGTTGGGTTGGCCGGGCGTGGGGTTGATCCCGTACAGCGCCGCGCCGGGCCGGGCGAGGTCGGAGGCGAAATCCGCGCCGAGGAAGAGGCCCGAGGAATTGGCGAGGCTGCGCGGTGCCGGGGGCAAAGCAGCGCAGGCGGCGGCGAAGCGCGCGCGCTGGGCGGCGTTGGCCGGGTCCTCGGGCAGTTCCGCGGCCACCAGAGGGGTCATCACCCAGCGCGTCTCGATGCCGGCCAGCCGCGCCGGCCGCGCGGCCAGGGTGGCGAGCTCCGCCTCGGGAAGGCCCAGCCGGTTCATGCCGGTATCGACATGCAGGAGCGCGCTGCCGCCGCCGCTCTCGCGCCAGGCATCGATTTCAGCCAGCGCGCCCAGCACCGGAGTGATCCCATGGGCGCGATAGGCGGGCTCGCTGCCCGGCAGCGGGCCGCTCAGCACCGCCAGCATCGCCCCGGGCAGGAGCGCGCGGATC
Organism: bacterium; assembly: GCA_027311165.1. Lineage (GTDB taxonomy): Bacteria > Pseudomonadota > Alphaproteobacteria > Acetobacterales > Acetobacteraceae > DAICZL01. The sequence continues at coordinate 3,390 of DAICZL010000143.1, read as the reverse complement.
GCCAGCGCCTCTGTCAGCAGCGCCACGAAGAAGTGCCGGCAGCCCTCGCGATACAGCCGCGCCGCCACCTCCCGCGCGCCCAGTCCATAGCCATCGGCCTTGACCACGCCGGCGACCGGGCCGGAGACGTGGCGGGCCGAGAGTAGGCGCCAGTTGGTGGCGATCGCGTCGAGATCGATTTCGAGAAATGCCCCGGCGCCGTCCTCAATGGACGTCATGGCCGGAATGCATCATGTCAAGATCGGCGAAGCGGGTGAATTCCGCCTCGAAGAACAGATCGATCTTGCCGGTCGGGCCATGGCGCTGCTTGGCCAGGATCAGCTCGGCCTTGTTGTGGACCTCCTCCATGTCGCGCTGCCATTTGTCGAGCGCGTTCTGGAACTCGTCCTCGGTCTTGAAGGCCATCTGCTTGGGGGCGCGCTGCTGGAGGTAGTATTCGTCGCGGTAGATGAACATCACCCCATCGGCGTCCTGTTCGATCGAGCCGGATTCGCGCAGGTCCGACAGCTGCGGGCGCTTGTCCTCGCGCGATTCCACGGCGCGCGAGAGCTGCGACAGCGCCAGCACCGGCACTGCCAGTTCCTTCGCCACCGCCTTCAGCCCCTGGGTGATCTGGCTGATCTCCAGCACCCGGTTCTCCGGCCGCGTCCCCGCCGCCGGACGCATCAGCTGCAGATAGTCGATCACCACCAGGTTGAGCCCCTTGGTGCGCTTGAGCCGCCGGCAGCGGGTGCGCAGCGCGGACAGCGTGATCGCCGGGGTGTCGTCGATCTGGATCGGCAGGCTCGCGATCTCGCGGCTGACCTGGACGAAGCGGTCGAATTCCTTCTGGCCGATCTCGCCGCGACGGATCCGCTCACCCGAGATCCGCGCCTCCTCCGAGAGCAGCCTGGTGGCGAGCTGTTCGGCACTCATTTCCAGCGAGAATACCGCGATGCTCCCCCTGGCCACCGCCTCGGGGTTCGTGCGCCGGGCTTCTTCCTGCAGCGCGCGGGCCGCGCCGAAGGCGATCTTGGTGGCGAGCGCGGTCTTGCCCATGCCCGGCCGGCCGGCCAGGATCATCAGGTCGGAGGGATGCATCCCGCCCATCTTGGCGTCGAGATCGCGCAGCCCGGTGGACAGGCCGGAAACATGGCCGGCACGGCGGAACGCCCGCTCGGCGCCCTGGATCGCCTCGGTCAGCGCCCGCTCGAAGGTCACGAAGCCGCCGTCGAACTGGCCGCGGGTGGCCAGGCTGAACAGCTGCTCCTCTGCGAACTCGATCTGCTTGCCGCCATCGAGATCGGGCTCCGAGCCGAAGGCCTGGTTCACCACCGTCTCGCCGATCTCGATCAGCTGGCGCCGCAGCCAGGCGTCGTGCACCGCCCGGCCGTATTCGCCGGCATTGATGATCCCGACCATGGCGGACAGCAGCTGCGCCAGGTAGGCGGTGCCGCCCACTTCCTCGAGTACGCCGGAATGCTCGAACTCGGCCTTCAGGGTGACCGCGTCGGCGAGCTGCCCCGCCTCGATCCGGCGGGCGATGGCGGCGAAGATGCGGCCGTGCAGCGGGTCCGCGAAATGCTCCGCGGCGAGGAATTCAGCCACCCGCTCATAGGCGCGATTATTGGCGAGCAGAGCACCGAGCAGGGCCTGTTCGGCCTGTACGTTGGAGGGGGGCAGACGCTGGGACAGGCCGAGCAGGGGCGAATCGATGGTGTTCATCGCAGCATAGTAGCCGAGCCCGAGGGCGGGCGCCCTGTGGATGGCTGTGGATCACGGGGTTAAGGCCAGGGCTTGCTCCATGATCCCTGGAGGAACTGGCGTGCCCATGGCCAGCACGCCCCCGGCCGAACGGGTCCGGGGGCCAGGGCCCAGCACCTTCCAAGCGCGGCGCCTCTGGCCTCTGGGTCACGCGTTCGCGGTCATCCGCGCCGCACGGTGCTCGGCCTCGACCATGTAATCCCGCGTCAGCGGCACCGCCGCCTGGTCGCGGGCGATCTGGATCTGGAACACCATGTTGCCCTCGTAGCGGAAGGCGAGTTCCGAGCCGGCCAGGTAGAATTCGAACATGCGGCAGAAGCGCTCGTCGTACAGCGCCGCGATGGCGTCGCGGTTGGCGGCAAACCGGCGGCGCCAATGGCGCAGCGTCTCGGCATAGTGCAGGCGCAGGATTTCGATATCGGTGGCGATCAGCGGCGCGCGTTCCAGCGCCGGCAGCACCTCCGACAGAGCCGGGCTGTAGCCGCCGGGGAAGATGTATTTCGCGATCCAGGGATTGGTCGATCCAGGGCCGTCGCTGCGGCCGATCGCGTGCAGCAGAGCCACGCCATCGGGCGCCAGGCAGCGCCGCAGGGTCTGGAAGAACGCCGCGAAATGATTGACCCCGACATGCTCGAACATGCCGACCGAGACGATCCGGTCGAAGCGCTGTTCGATGGCGCGATAATCGATCAGCTCGAAGCGCACCCGCTCGGCCAGACCCTCGGCCGCGGCCCGCGCCCGTGCCTCGGCCAGCTGCTCGGTGGACAGCGTGATGCCAGTGACCACCGCGCCATGGTCGCGCGCCAGGCTCAGCGCCAGGCCGCCCCAGCCGCAGCCGATGTCCAGCACCGACAGGCCGGGCCGGTCGAGCACCAGCTTGGCGGCGATGTGGCGCTTCTTGGCGGCCTGCGCCTCCTCCAGCGTCTCCCGTCCGGTGGGGAAATAGGCGCAGGAATATTGCCGGTCGCGATCCAGGAACAGGCTGTAGAGCCGCCCGTTCAGGTCGTAATGATGGGCAACGTTACGCCGTGCCCGGCCGGTCGGGTTGAACTGGACCAGCCGGCGCAGCAGCCGGTGCAGAACATCATGCAGCGCGATCACCGGCTGCGCGGCAGGTCCGGCCGCGCGGTTCAGCGAGAGCACTTCCAGCACGGCATAGATCGAGCAGCCCGCCGGCCGCAGCGTGCCATCCATATAACATTCGCCGGCGGCGAGCAGCGGGTTCAACGTCAGACGGCGGACGGCGCGCGCGGTGCAGAATTCCACCGCGGCCTCGGGCCCCGATCCGGCGGGTCCCGCATAGGTGGTGATCCGCCCATCGGGCCAGCGGACGGTCAGGCGCCCGCGCTGAATGAACCGCCGCAGGATCGCGTCCAGAAATGCCGGCATCGCTCGTTCCACATCGTCGAACCAGAGATGACCAAGTGTGAAACAGATGACAGCTTCCCGTCAAAGCCTCGTTCGCGGGCCGGCAGGGGAATTGCGTGATGGGAGAGGTGCAGGACCGCTTGGCTCTGCCCCCAACTCCCGTCGCAGACCCGGCAGGGGCGGGATCGGGCACCCTGTCCGGTGGAGAATGCCCTCCCGGGATGGGGGAGTTCAGGTCTCCGCCGGGTCGCGATGAATCCGGGTGGGCTAAGCGCGGGG
>DAICZL010000140.1 GCA_027311165.1 bacterium | reverse complement strand
CCCCGCGGCGCCGAGACACGCAGGCTGGCAGCGTGTTCCGCCATCCCCGGTGGTGCCGATCAGGCGGAAAGACCCGTGCTGGCGGGCACCACCCGCCCGTGTCTGGTGGGCCGATCGACCTGACGCCCGGGACCCAGGCGGCCTGACCCGACCACTTGCGGCCTGTCGGCGTCAGCAGTCTGGCCGGAGACGATCCTGCCGGTCATCGATCCGCCATTCCCGCGTTCCGACGGCGCTGCGCAGACGTGAGAGAGCTTTGATTTCTTCCTGCTGTGCACTCGGCGCCGACCGGCTGGCGGGGCACCGACCCGGTCGACCCTCCGGCCATGGACGCCCCAGATCTGCCCTGGCCTGTCGATGACGGGCGGCTCCGGCCCGCTCGGAGCTGGATGGTCCGCACCAGTGGCCGCACCAGGACGCCATCCGGCAGAGCGGTCCCGGCACCCCCCGACCTCCGCTTCGCCACCCTTCCGCCCGAACGGTCCTGGCGGTCTGCAGTCACGCGGCGATCGGCGCGCGCGTGTCCCGCCCGCCGCTGGTCAGTGGGCAAAGATGTCCGGCGCCTCGTAGCCCAGCAGATCGAGCCGGGCACGGGCCGGCAGGAATGCATAGCAGGCCTGCGCCAGATCGAGCCTCCCCTCGCGGCGCAGCAGCGCCTCGAGCTTCGCCCACAGCGCGTGCAGATGCAGCACGTCGGAGGCGGCGTAGGCCAGCTGTTCGGCGCTGAGTTCCGCCGCCCCCCAATCCGAGGTCTGCTGCTGCTTCGAGAGATCGACGCCCAGCAGTTCCCGGCACAGATCCCGAAGCCCGTGACGGTCGGTGAAGGTGCGCACCAGCCGTGCCGCGATCTTGGTGCAGATCACCGGGGCCACGGTGATGGCCAGGCTGTGCTGCAGCACCGCGACATCGAAACGGGCGAAATGCATGAGCTTGGTGACCGCGGGATCGGCGAGCAGACGGGCGAGATTGGGGGCGCGGGCGGCCGGCGCGGCGCCAGGGATGTCCTTGAGGATCTGCACCAGATGGGCGCGGCCGTCGCCGGCGGAAAGCTGCACCAGGCACAGCCGGTCGCGATGCGGGTTGAGCCCCATCGTCTCGGTGTCCACCGCGACCACCGGGCCGAGATCGAGCCCTTCGGGCAGATCGTGCCGGTGCAGATGGAGGGTGCCGCTGGCCGAGAACTGCGTGATCGACATCTGATTGGTGCCCAGGAGAAGACTCGAACTTCCACGACCTTGCGGCCACAGGTACCTGAAACCTGCGCGTCTACCAATTCCGCCACCTGGGCATCAGATGCGGTCTGCCAACGGCAGGGGCGGGGATTTAGCGCCGCACCGGGGTGGCGTCAACGCCCCCGGCGGATCGGGGTGCCAGGCGGCCATGGCGGCGCGGCTTCGGGCTTTGCCCCCCCGCTTGCGTTCCGAGCTATCCCCCCTCCGCCCGGGGCGGCTAGACTGGTGCGACGCAGCACAGGGATGGATCGATGGCGACGCGCAGCGTGGCGACGGTGTTCGGCGGGTCGGGCTTCATCGGCCGCTATCTGGTCAAGCGCCTGGCCGCCGCCGGCCATGTCGTGCGCGTCGCGGTGCGCGACCCGGAAGCTGCGCGGTTCCTCAAGCCGATGGGCGCGGTCGGCCAGATCGTGCCACTCTACGCCGCGCTCACCGAGGAGGCGAGTGTGGCGCGTGCCGTGGCGGAGGCCGATCTGGTGGTCAATCTGGTCGGCATCCTGGCCGAGCACCGCCCGGGCGATTTCAACGCCGTCCACGCCGAGGGCGCCGGCCGCATCGCCCGCCTGGCGCGGGAAGCGGGGGTGTCGCGCCTGCTGCATGTCTCGGCGATCGGCGCCGATCCGGGCAGCCCGAGCCTCTACGCGGCGAGCAAGGGACGCGGCGAGGCGCTGGTGCGGGCGGCGTTTGCCGGGGCGGTGATCCTGCGTCCCTCGATCGTGTTCGGGCCGGAAGACGCGTTCTTCAACCGCTTCGCGAGCCTCGCCGCGCTGCTGCCGATCATGCCGGTGATCTCCGGGACGACAAGGTTCCAGCCGGTCTATGTCGGCGATGTCGCCGATGCCGCGATGGCCGCGCTGACCCGGCCGGAGGCGCAGGGCAGGGTGTTCGAACTCGGCGGTCCGCGGGTCTGGAGCTTTCGCGAGCTGCTGGCCTGGATCCTGCTTATCACCCAGCGGAACCGGCGGCTGGTGGAAATCCCCCCGGCGCTCGCGCAGCTGCAGGCGCGGATCTGCGAGTACCTGCCCGGCAAGCCGCTGACCCGCGACCAGCTGCTGCTGCTGGCGCAGGACAATGTGGTGGCGCCGGGCGCGGCGGGGCTGGCCGAGCTCGGGATCGTGCCGACGCCGGTGGAGATGGTGGTGCCGGCCTATCTGGCGCGCTACCGGCCGGGCGGGGGGCGGCGACCGGATCCGGCTCTGCCGGCCTGAAAGGTCCGATTCGGGCCTATTATCTGGCCCGGCAGCCCGGGCGAGATCACAAATCCGTGATATTTGCCGCAAACATGGCAGAAACGCTGCCATGATGACAAAATAGACTCGCCCGGGCCCGGCGGTCCGCGCTATCCGATGAGCGACGCTGGTCGTCCCGCGCGGCCCCGCCGCGCTGTCTGCACGCCCGCCGGAAAGGAAATGCGATGACGGAGCGCATGCTGCAGTTCGTCCATCTGCCGCAACAGACCCCGGAGAAGCGCCCGGTGTCGCTCCGGCGCGAGGATTTCGACGAGATCTACCGCCGCTTCGACCAGGATGCGGCGGCCCGCCAGTCCAGCCGCTGCAGCCAGTGCGGCGTGCCGTTCTGCTCGGTGCACTGCCCGCTGTCGAACAACATCCCCGACTGGCTGAAGCTCACCGCCGAGGGCCGGCTCGAGGAAGCCTACGAGGTCAGCAGCGCCACCAATAATTTCCCCGAGATCTGCGGCCGGATCTGCCCCCAGGACCGGCTGTGCGAGGGCAATTGCGTCATCGAGAAGGGCTTCGAGAGCGTCACCATCGGCGCGGTCGAGCGCTACCTGACCGATACCGCCTTCGACCGCGGCTGGGTCAGGCCCGGCCGGCCGCTGCATGAGCGCCCCCAGTCGGTCGGCATCATCGGCGCCGGACCGGGCGGGCTCGCCGCCGCCGACCAGCTGCGGCGCAAGGGCTACCAGGTCCATGTCTATGACCGCTACGACCGGGTCGGCGGGCTGATGATCTACGGCATCCCGGGCTTCAAGCTGGAAAAGCCGATCGTGCTGCGCCGCTGGGCCCAGCTCGCGGAAGCGGGGATCGTGTTCCATCTCGACACCGAGATCGGCCGCGAGGTCACGCTCGGCCAGCTGCGCGCCCGCCACGACGCAGTGCTGATCGCGACCGGCGTGTACAAGCCGCGCGACATCGGCGGGCCGGGTGCCGGGCTCGCCGGCATCGTCCCCGCGCTCGACTATCTCACCGCTTCCAACCGCGCCGGGCTCGGCGATGACGTGCCCGGATTCGAATCCGGCGCGCTGAACGCGGCGGGCAAGCGGGTGGTGGTGATCGGCGGCGGCGATACCGCGATGGACTGCGTGAGCACCGCGGTGCGCCAGGGGGCGGCCTCGGTGCAGTGCCTGTACCGCCGCGACCGCGCCAACATGCCGGGCAGCCTGCGGGAGGTGAAGAACGCCGAGGAGGAAGGCGTGGAATTCGTCTGGCTGTCCGCGCCCGAGGCCTTCCTCGGCGATGGGACGGTGAGCGGGGTGCGCGCCGTGCGCATGCATCTCGGGCTGCCCGACGCCTCTGGGCGGCAGTCGGTCGAGCCGGTCGAGGGCAGCCATTTCACCCTCAGGGCCGATCTGGTGATCAAGGCCCTGGGCTTCGACCCCGAGGACCTGCCGCTCGCCTTCGGCGAGAAAGGGCTCGAGGTCAGCCGCTGGGGCACGCTCAGCATCGACCATCGCAGCTTCATGACCAGCCTGCCCGGCGTCTTCGCCGCCGGCGACATCGTGCGCGGGGCGAGCCTCGTGGTCTGGGCGATCCGCGACGGACGCGACGCCGCCGAGCAGATGCACGCCTATATCCAGCAATCTTCGACCGTCGCGGTCGCCGCGGAGTGAGCATGATGACCGACGCCACCGAGACCGGAGCCGAATTCCGCGCCGCCTGGGACGCCAATGTCGCGGCCCTGGCCGACACCTACCGCCCCGCCGATGAGCACGATGCCTGCGGCGTCGGGCTGGTCGCCGCACTCGACGGCAAGCGCCGGCGCGAGGTGGTGCATGCCGGCATCGACGCGCTGCGCGCGGTCTGGCATCGCGGCGCGGTCGATGCCGATGGCAAGACCGGCGACGGGGCCGGCATCCATGTCGAGATCCCGCAGGATTTCTTCGCCGCCGCGATCACGCTCAGCGGCGACCGGCTGCGACCGGGGCCGATCGCGGTCGGCATGGTGTTCCTGCCCAAGACCGATCTCGGCGCGCAGGAGCGCTGCCGGCAGATCGTCGAGACCGAGATCCTGAATTTCGGCTACGCGATCTATGGCTGGCGGCAGGTGCCGATCAATGTCGCCTGCATCGGCGAGAAGGCCAATGCGACGCGGCCCGAGATCGACCAGATCATGATCTACAACGCAAGCGGCGCCGAGGAGGCGGCGTTCGAGCGCGACCTGTACGTGATCCGCCGGCGTATCGAGAAGCAGGCGATCGCGGCCCAGATCAGCGAGCTCTATCTGTGCTCGCTGTCCTGCCGGTCGATCATCTATAAGGGCATGTTCCTGGCCGAGAGCCTGACCGATTTCTACCCCGATCTGCTCGATCCGCGCTTCGTCTCGCGCTTCGCGATCTACCACCAGCGCTATTCCACCAACACCTTCCCCACCTGGCGGCTGGCCCAGCCGTTCCGCATGCTCGCCCATAACGGCGAGATCAACACCATCCACGGCAACATCAACTGGATGAAGAGCCACGAGACCCGGCTCGCGGATGCCGATCTCGGCGCCTCGGTCGAGGACATCAAGCCGGTGGTGCAGGCCGGCGGCTCCGATACCGCGACGCTCGACAACGTGTTCGAACTGCTGGTGCGGGCGGGGCGCGATGCGCCGATGGCCAAGGCGCTGATGATCCCGGCCAGCATCGGCCAGGACAGCGCGATGCCCAAGCCGCATCGCGACATGTTCCTGTACTGCAACGCCGTGATGGAGCCCTGGGACGGGCCCGCCGCGGTCGCCGCCACCGACGGGCGCTGGGTGATCGCCGGGCTCGACCGCAACGGTCTGCGGCCGCTGCGCTACACCATCACCCGCGACGGGCTGCTGGTGGTCGGCTCGGAGACCGGCATGGTGAAGATCGACGAGGCCAACGTGATCGAGAAGGGCCGCGTCGGCCCGGGCCAGACCATCGCCGTCGATCTCGACGCCGCGCGCTTCTACCACGATCCGGAACTGAAGGATCTGCTGGCCGCCCGCCAGCCCTTCGGCGAATGGGCGCGGCGGATCACCCAGATCGACCATATCGTCAAGACCGACGCGCCGGAGCCCGCGGCCTATCACGGCGAGGCGCTGCGCCGGCGCCAGATGTCGGTCGGCTTCTCGCTCGAGGATCTGGAAATGATCCTCCACCCGATGGTCGATGCCTCGCAGGAGGCGGTGGGCAGCATGGGCGACGACACGCCGCTCGCGGTGCTCGCCGAGCAGTATCGCGGGCTGCACCATTATTTCCGCCAGGCGTTCAGCCAGGTCACCAACCCGCCGATCGACAGCCTGCGCGAGACCCGGGTGATGACCTTGAAGACCCGGCTCGGCAATCTCGGCAACGTGCTCGACGAGGATGCCAGCCAGTGCGATCTGCTGCAGCTGGAAAGCCCGGTGCTGTCCAACGCCGAGTTCGCCGCGATGCGCGATTTCATGGCCGCCTCGGCCTGCATCGTCGATTGCAGCTTCCCCGTCTGCGAGGGCGAGGCCGGTCTGCGCAGCGCGCTCGAGCGCATCCGCCGCGAGGCGGAGGAGGGGATCCGTGCGGGCTTCACCCATGTGATCCTGACCGACGAGAATGCCGGGCCCGAGCGCGCGCCGATTCCGATGATCCTCGCCACCGGGGGCGTGCACACCCATCTGGTGCGCCAGAGCCTGCGCACCTTCACCAGCCTGAACGTCCGCTCGGCCGAATGCATGGATGTGCATTATTTCGCGGTGCTGATCGGCGTCGGCGCCACCACGGTGAATGCCTATCTGGCGCAGGAATCGATCGCCGACCGCCACCGCCGCGGCCTGTTCGGCGAGATTTCGCTCAAGACCGCCGTGCAGCACTACAAGAAGGCGGTGGACAAGGGCCTGCTGAAGATCATGTCCAAGATGGGCATCAGCGTCGTCTCCTCCTATCGCGGCGGCTGCAATTTCGAGGCGATCGGCCTGTCACGCTCGCTGGTCGCCGAATTCTTCCCCGGCATGCAGTCGCGCATCTCGGGCATCGGCCTGACCGGCATCGCCCGCAAGGTGCTCGATCTGCATGAAGCGGCCTGGGGTCCCGACATGCAGGCCCTGCCGGTGGGCGGGCTGTACAAGCTGCGCCGCAGCGGCGAGGCGCATGCTTTCGATGGCGGGCTGATCCACACGCTGCAGACCGCGGTCGCGACCGACAGCTACGCCACCTATCGCCGCTATGCCGAGGGCGTGCGCAAGCTGCCCGCCGTCGCGGTGCGCGATCTGCTCGATTTCCGCACCGAGGGCCGCACGCCGATCCCGGTGGACGAGGTCGAAAGCATCACCGAGCTGCGCAAGCGGCTGCTCGCACCGGGGATCTCGCTCGGCGCGCTGAGCCCGGAGGCGCATGAGACCCTGTCGATCGCGATGAACCGCATCGGCGCGCGCTCCGACAGCGGCGAGGGCGGGGAGGACCCGGCGCGCGCCAAGCCGCGGGCCAATGGCGACAACGCCTCCTCGGCGATCAAGCAGATCGCTTCCGGCCGGTTCGGCGTGACCGCGGAATATCTCAACGCCTGCCGCGAGATCGAGATCAAGGTGGCCCAGGGCGCCAAGCCCGGCGAGGGCGGACAGCTGCCGGGGATCAAGGTCTCCGGCCTGATCGCGCGGCTGCGCCATTCCACGCCCGGCATCACCCTGATCAGCCCGCCGCCGCATCACGACATCTACTCCATCGAGGATCTGGCGCAGCTGATCTACGATCTCAAGCAGATCAACCCCGATGCCAGCGTCTGCGTGAAGCTGGTGTCACGCTCGGGCATCGGCACGGTCGCCGCCGGCGTGGCCAAGGCCAAGGCCGATGCGATCCTGATCTCCGGCCACTCGGGCGGCACCGGCGCCAGCCCGCAGAGCAGCATCAAATATGCCGGCGGACCCTGGGAGATGGGGCTGTCGGAGGCGCATCAGGTGCTGATGCTGAACCGGCTGCGCCACCGGGTGAAGCTGCGCACCGATGGCGGCATCAAGACCGGGCGGGACGTGGTGATCGCGGCCATGCTGGGCGCCGAGGAATTCGGCATCGGCACCGCGAGCCTGGTCGCCATGGGCTGCATCATGGTGCGGCAGTGCCATTCCAACACCTGTCCGGTGGGGGTCTGCACCCAGGACGAGGCGCTGCGCCAGAAATTCGAAGGCACGCCCGAGAAGGTGATCAACCTGTTCAGCTTCATCGCCGAGGACGTGCGCAACATCCTGGCCTCGCTCGGCTTCCGCAGGCTCACCGACGTGATCGGCCGCACCGACCTGCTGCACCAGGTCAGCCGCGGGTCGGAATATCTGGACGATCTCGATCTCAACCCGATCCTGGCGCAGGCCGATCCGGGGCCGTACGCGCGCTACTGCACCCTGACCGGACGCAACGAGGTGCCCGAGACGCTGGATGCGCAGATGATCGAGGATGCCGCGCCGCTGTTCGAGCGCGGTGAGAAGATGCAGCTGCAATACGCGATCCGCAACACCCACCGGGCGATCGGCACCAAGCTGTCGTCCAGGATCGTGCGCCGCTTCGGCATGACGGGGCTGGCCCCCGACCATGTCACGGTGCGGCTGCGCGGCTCGGCCGGCCAGTCGCTCGGCGCCTTCGCGGTGCGCGGGGTGAAGCTCGAAGTGTTCGGGGATGCCAACGACTATGTCGGCAAGGGCCTGTCGGGCGCCACCATCGTGGTGCGTCCGGCGCCGTCCTCGCCGCTGGCCAGCAACCAGAACACGATCATCGGCAACACCGTGCTGTATGGCGCGACCGCCGGGCATCTGTTCGCCGCCGGCCAGGCCGGCGAGCGCTTCGCGGTGCGCAATTCGGGCGCCGTGGCGGTGGTGGAAGGCTGCGGGTCCAATGCCTGCGAATACATGACCGGCGGCTCGGTCGCCATTCTGGGCAGCGTCGGCGAGAATTTCGGCGCGGGCTTCACCGGCGGTCTCGCCTTCGTCTACGACCCCGAGGAGGTGTTCGAGCGGCGGGTCAATCCCGAAACGCTGACCTGGCAGCGGATCGGCTCGGCCTATTGGGCGGACGTGCTGCGGACGCTGGTCGCGCAGCACGCGGAGGAAACCTCGAGCCGCTACGCCCAGATGCTTCTGCATGACTGGGACCGCACGCTGCCGCGATTCTGGCAGGTGGTGCCGAAGGAATACGTGAAATACCTCCCCGCGCCGCTGCAGGAGGAGACGGCGCTGCGGGCCTGAGACCGGCCCGGCGGCCCCGGGCGGATCGCGGGGACGCCGAGGTGTCGCCGAGGGCGCGGCCTCATCCCCGCGCAGCGGCGGAAGGGGGGCTCAGGCCCAGCCGAAATGATGACCGGCCGCGGCGTGGCCCGCCTGCGCCTCGGCCATCGCCAGGGCCGGCAGCGCCTGGAGCAGCCCGGCGCCCGATCCCGGGCCCATCGGCAGGGCGCTGGCTGCCAGGATCGCGCTGACCTGCCCGGTGCTCAGCGCCGGATCGGCCTGCAGCATCAGTGCGGCGAGCGCCGCGGCCGCCGGGGCCGCGGCCGAGGTGCCGTAGAACGGATCGAACACGCTGGTCGCCGCGCCGTCGGGGGCCATGAAATCGACCTTGCCCAGGAAGTGCGGCCTGGTGAGCGGAGCGCCGTTGCGCCCATACAGCCATTCCCCGGGGCCGATCGAGGAGAACGGCTCGGCGGCGGGGGTGGGATCGCCGTAGCGCGGGGTGCCGTAATAGGGCACCGCGCCCACGGTATTGGCGCCGGCGACCATCTCGTGGCCGATCACGCTGCCCGAGCCCAGCCCCGCTTTGGGATCGTCGATCGTCGCGTTGCCATAGACGATGAACTTGAACTGGCTCGGCGCCGCCCCGGCGGTATCGGCGATGGCCAGCCGCAGCGTGACCGCATTGGCGCCGTGATTGGTATAGTCGAGCACCTGCACCGGATCCCCGCCGGTGAGGGTCTGCGCCGCCGAGCCGACCAGCCGCCCGCCCGGCCCGTAGAGATACATCCCCAGACTGTCCGGGCTGCCCTTGCCGCCGCCGATGCTGGCGAAGGGCGCGGCCCATTGCAGGTCGATCGCGATGCTGCCGCCGGCCGGGACGGTCAGGCTCTCGAACCGGCGCGGATGCTGCGTCGTGCCGAAATTATCGAGTGTCCGCGATCCCGGGAGTCCCGGCAGCGTCGCCGTCATGGTCTGGAAGCTGTGTTCGTAGAAATTCCGCCCCTCGTTGCTGGCGGCGGTGAAGTAGTCCGCACCGGCCGCCACCGCAGCCTCGACCGCGGTCTGGATCGCCCCGCCATCCTGATAGAACGGCTCGTTCAGATACGAGACGTCATCGACGATCACCTGCGTGTGGTACTGGCTGGCCAGGGTGGTGATGCCGTTGGCGAAATCCGCCTGGCCATCGAAGGCGGTGTAGAAGAAGATCTGGGCCTGCGGGGCGATCGCGTGGATGATCTCGGCCATGGCGCGGCCTTCATCGGTGCCGCCGGCGGGACCTTCCTTGACGATCGTGGTGGCCGCGGGCAGCGCGCCGGAGGCGATGTTCTGCGCCTCCCCGCCCAGCAGGTTGAAACTGTCGGAGAGGAT